>NZ_JAGKSG010000011.1:0-128910 GCF_018119385.1 Massilia sp. AB1
CGCCGCCGCCCTGGGGCAGGTCGGGAATCAGGGGAATATCGAGATCGGCCATCTGCGGCGCGCCTTCGCTGCCGAACAGGCCGCGCAGCTGCTGCGCCACCGAAGCGTCGCGGCGCGCGCGCTCGGCCTTGCGGGCGGCGCTGTCGTCGGTCTTGGCGAAGCGCTCGCCGCCGCGTCCGCGCGCGGGCTTGAGGCGCTCGTTCAGGGCTTCGTACATCGGCCCCAGGTCGAACACGAGGCCGGGGCGCAGCAGCGGCACGATCAGCGCATGCGCTTCCTGGTCCGGCTCGAACTCGCGCCAGGCCTGTTCCAGCGCCACCAGCAGGACTTCGGGACGGAAGGGATTGACGGCGGCGCGCACCAGATCGCGGCCGAGCAGCACGCCGAGCCGCACGCCCAGGCTGGCGAGCTGTTCGGAATGCTGGATGTCGAAGGGCCGGCTGACCACGCCGAAGGCGAGTTTCTGGTCCATCTCTTCCAGCGGCACCAGGCTGAGGGCGACCTGCGCGGCCGGGCGCGGCTGGGGCGAGAGCTGGCCGAGTTCCTTGCGCAGGGCCAGTTCGATGCCCGTGCAGGCCAGGTGGAAATAGGCGTAGGCGTTTTCCTTGAGGAGGTTGCCGGACTTGATGCGGCGCGCGGCCAGCTTGGGATCGGGACCTGCGCTGGTCATGTCGAGCAGCGCGGCGACCATGCGGTGGCACATCTCCATTAGCTGGCCATTCGCATGGCGGCTGGCGATACCGACGAGCTCATCCAACGTCGCCTGCCGGTCGGCGGCGGCCTTGCGGGCGGCGGGCGTCTGTGCGGATGGGGTGGCCATGGACGTGGGGAGAAGATCGATCCCTCCATTCTGCCATATTATTTCCAGAAAGCAATAGGCCTTAATGCATATGTCGTAAGAAATACGACACGCCGAAGCATGTGATCGAGCGTTTCATCAGGAAATAGATGCTTTCAGATTGTAGGAGCACCTCCTACAACGCATCAAGGGGTGTTCCGATAGCGATTCATCAACACGATAAGCATGATTGATTCACCGGAAATGCCTCGAATCCATTCGGACACGGCCGGTCGGTAAAGCCGAGCAGGATCTTTTCCCACTATGAAAGGAAGCACCATGGCCTCGAAGCAAGGTAGCAAGCGCAACCAAAGCGGCTCTCAGCAAAGCAGCAAGAGCGAAGGCAACAAACAGTCGGGCTCGGCAGGTTCGGGCTCGCGCTCGGGCGGCGGCACCCGCGGCGGTACTCCGGAACAACACGCCGAAGCTGGCCGTCAGAGCCACAAGAACGACAAACGCTGATCCTGTTTTCTCCGGCCCCGCCGGAAGCAGGCATCACTTGTCCAGCCCGCCGCGCATCGAGCCGGCGGGCTTTTCTATGTGTCGGACAAAGCGCCACGGCTTCCTTGCCTTATCCATAGGCCTGACGAATAAACGGGCCGCGGCCATCGGCCAAGCCGATGTATCGGGCTACCGAGCCTGTTGGGCCGACTCAAATATTGCGCAGGATCGCACCCTTGGGCGGCGCGAAATCGCGGATGTCGTTGACCAGGCCGGCGGCCTTGGCGTCGCGCGAGTTCAGATGCAGGTCCGAATACTGGTGGATGCTCCACTGCTCCGGGGTCAGCTCGACGGTCTTGCGCAGAATCGACTCGGTGCGCGAATCGTCGGCACGCAGGCCCTCGACGATGATGTTGAGCGCATCCGGACGCGAACCGGGCGAGGCGGTCGCATGCGACTTGTGGACCATGAAGCGCGCCGTCTCGCTGCAATAGCGCTCCGTGCCGCACAGGTAGAGGATGACCGCGATCGAGGCCACCGCCCCGCCGTTGTACATCACAAACTTGATCGGCGAGCTGGCCATGAAGTTGTACAGGCACAGGCCGTCGCTGACATAGCCGCCGTTGGACTGCACCAGGACATGGGCCGTCTCGATGCCGTCCTCGGTCATGGCGGCGACCGCGTCGAAGACCCGGTGGACCATGTCACTATTGACGTCGCCAGACAGCGTGAACCAGCCTGTTTTTTCCTGTTGTGCTTTGTCTTCGCTCATAGTTTTTTCCGCCTGCAAAGTGAGTGTGATAAGTGTAGCAAAACCGGCCCGCGAGCCCGGATGCCGTGCGTCAATAGTGCGCGGCAATGCTTTTAGGAATCGAAATGCCCGCGTAACCGCCCTACCTACCAACGTCATCCCGGCGAAGGCCGGGATCCAAGTTTGCTCGCGTTCCCGCCCACGTTTTGGCTGCCGGCTGCCCAACGAACTTGGGTTCCGGCCGAGGGGGACGCCGAGTCCCGGAACGACGTTCTGAGGGTAGGGGCCGCCCCTTCCTTCCCCTGGTTTCCCCCTTAGCTGGTTGACAGCAACCGCCCTCTCGCATATCCTCCACAGTCTTGACAGGGAGAGCGCAGCACGCTGCCGCCGAAGGGGCACTACCCACAAACTCTCAGGCAAAAGGACCGGTCAAGGAGCGGCGGCGCATCGCGCGGCGGCTCAACTCTGGAGAGCGGCCGCGACACAAGCGGCCCACCGAAGGGGCAGGCGGCCAGGCCGCTATCTCTCAGGTACCAAGGACAGAGGGGAAAACAGCGCACGGCGACGTGCCCGCACCCCTATTCAACTGCCCTGAGGATTCCATGACGCTCAAAGCGACTCCGCTCAATTCCGCTCACCGTGCCCTAGGGGCCAAGATGGTCGACTTCGGCGGCTGGGACATGCCGGTCAACTACGGCTCCCAGATCGAAGAGCACAACGCGGTGCGCACCGACGCCGGCATGTTCGACGTGTCCCACATGTGCGTGGTCGACCTCAAGGGCGCCAACGTGCGCAGCTTCCTGCGCGGCCTGCTGGCCAACAACGTCGACAAGCTGCAGGTCCCGGGCAAGGCCCTCTACTCCTGCATGCTGAATCCCGAAGGCGGCGTCATCGACGACCTGATCGTCTACTTCTTCAGCGAAGACTGGTTCCGCATCGTCGTCAACGCCGGCACCGCCGACAAGGACGTGGCCTGGATGAACCAGCAGAACGCCGCCACGAATTCCGGCCTGGTCATCACCCAGCGCCGCGATAGTAGTGATGAAAATCGCGACCCGATCGCCCTGATCGCGGTCCAGGGCCCGAACGCCCGCGCCAAGGCCTGGGAAGTGCTGCCGGAGACCAAGGCCGCTTCCGAAGCGCTCAAGCCCTTCAACGTCGTAATCGTCCCGGACACCGCCTTCGGCGAAGTCATGGTGGCGCGCACCGGCTACACCGGCGAAGACGGCTTCGAAATCGGCGTCCCGGCATCCAAGGCCGAAGCCCTGTGGAACGCCTTCGCCGCCGCCGGCATCAAGCCCGCCGGCCTGGGCGCCCGCGACACCCTGCGCCTGGAAGCCGGCATGAACCTGTACGGCCAGGACATGGACGAGACCGTGAACCCGCTGGACGCCGGCCTGGGCTGGACCATCGACCTGGTCTCCGAGCGCGACTTCATCGGCAAGGCCGCCCTGCAGGCCAAGGGCCAGCAAGCCAACTTCGTCGGCCTGATCCTGCGCGAAAAAGGCGGCATCCTGCGCGCCCACCAGAAGGTCCTCAGCGCCGCCGGCAACGAAGGCGAGATCACCAGCGGCACCTTCAGCCCGAGCATGCAGCAGGCGATCGCCCTGGCGCGCGTGCCGCTGGACGTGGCGGTCGGCGACACCGTGCAAGTCGTGATCCGCGACAAGCAGCTGGCCGCTTCCGTCGTCAAGCTGCCGTTCGTGCGTAACGGCAAAGTCCTCGCCGCCTAAAAGAACAAGCAATATAATCACCGCGTCACCCATACCAGGAGCCTTTAATGAACATCCCTACCGACCTGAAATACACCGAGTCCCACGAGTGGGTCCGCCGCGAGGCTGACGGCACCCTGACCGTCGGCATCACCGAATACGCGCAGGACGCACTGGGCGACATCGTGTTCGTCGAACTGCCGCAGGTCGGCAAGGCCTTCACCGCCGGCGACGACGCCGCCGTGGTCGAGTCGGTCAAGGCCGCCAGCGACATCTACGCTCCGGTGTCGGGCACCGTCACCGCGGTGAACCAGTCCGTGGCCGACGCGCCGGACTCGATCAACCAGGACGCGTACGGCGCCTGGCTGTTCAAGCTCCAGCCGACCGACGCCGGCGCTGTCGACAAGCTGCTGGACGCCGACGCCTACGGCAAGACCACCGACAATTAATGTCGCCGAGGGCGCGCCGCTGAATGCGGCGCGCCCTTTTAGTTTCACGAAGTCCCGAATTCCTCATCTTCGCCAGCCCACAAGGCGCCGGCAATTCATCTGGCCACCATCATGACCCGTTCCAGCCTCACCCAACTTGAAGCCCGCGATTCGTTCATCCCGCGCCATATCGGCCCGTCCGAATCCGAACAGGCAGCCATGCTGTCGACCCTCGGCTACGCTTCGCGCGCCGCCCTGATCGACGCCGTGGTTCCCGCCAACATCCGCCGCAAGGACACCCTGGACCTGGGCCAGTTCGTCGAGCCGCGCACCGAAGAAGACGCGCTGGCCACCCTGCGCGCGCTGGCATCCAAGAACAAGGTCATGAAGTCGATGATCGGCCAGGGCTACTACGGCACCCACACCCCGAAGGTCATCCTGCGCAACATCTTCGAGAACCCGGCCTGGTACACCGCCTACACCCCCTACCAGCCCGAGATCTCGCAGGGCCGCCTGGAAGCGATCCTGAACTTCCAGCAGACCATCACCGACCTGACCGGCATGGGCATCGCCAACTCGTCGATGCTGGACGAAGGTACCGCCGCCGCCGAAGCCATGACCCTGCTGCAGCGCGTCGGCAAGTCCTCGTCGAGAGTGTTCTATGTCGCCGACGACGTGCTGCCGCAGACCCTGGAAGTGATCCAGACCCGCGCCCAGCCGATCGGCGTCGAAGTTCGCGTGATCGCGGCCGGCGACATCGAGAAGCTGGAAGAGACCTGCTTCGGCGTGCTGCTGCAATACCCGGGCGTGAACGGCGAAGTGCGCGACTACCGCGCCGCCGTGGAACACCTGCACGCCATGGGCGCGATGGTGGTCGTGGCCGCCGACCTGCTGGCCCTGACCATGCTCACCCCGCCGGGCGAATGGGGCGCCGACGTGGTCGTCGGTAACAGCCAGCGCTTCGGCGTGCCGCTCGGTTTCGGCGGCCCGCACGCCGGCTACCTCGCCACCCGCGACGAATTCAAGCGCAGCATGGCTGGCCGCCTGGTCGGCGTGACCGTCGATGCGCAGGGCAACCAGGCCTACCGCCTGGCGCTGCAGACCCGCGAACAGCACATCCGCCGCGAAAAGGCGACCTCGAACATCTGTACCGCCCAGGTGCTGCTGGCCGTGATGGCCGGCATGTACGCGGTCTACCACGGCCCGCAAGGCCTGAAGCGCATCGCCCAGCGCGTGCACCGCCAGACCGCCATCCTGGCGCGCGGCCTGCAGCAGCTCGGCGCGGAAGTGACCAACACCACCTACTTCGACACCCTGACCGTCAAGGGCGACGCAGCCGCGCTGCACGCGGCCGCCGTCAACGCCGGCATCAACCTGCGCCGCGTCGACGACCAGCACGTGGGCGTGTCGCTGGACGAGACCACCACCCGTGAAGACCTGGCTGCGCTGTTCGCCATCTTCGGCAACGGCAAGAACGTCGATATCGACGCATTGGACGAAGACGTGGCGGACGCCTTCCCGGCCGCCCTGACCCGCGAAAGCGCCTACCTGACCCACCCGACCTTCAACCGCTACCATGCGGAGCACGAGATGCTGCGCTACCTGCGCTCGCTGGCCGACAAGGACCTGGCGCTGGACCGCACCATGATCCCGCTGGGTTCGTGCACCATGAAGCTGAACGCGACCTCGGAAATGATCCCGGTCACCTGGCCCGAGTTCTCGAACATCCACCCGTTCGCGCCGAACGACCAGACCGTGGGCTACCGCGAGATGATCGACCAGCTCGAAGCCATGCTGTGCGCCGCCACCGGCTACGCCGCGATCTCGCTGCAGCCGAACGCCGGCTCGCAGGGCGAATACGCCGGCCTGCTGGTGATCCAGAAGTACCATGAGTCGCGCGGCGAAGGCCACCGCAACATCTGCCTGATCCCGTCCTCGGCCCACGGCACCAACCCGGCGTCGGCCAGCATGGTCGGCATGAAGGTGGTCGTCACCGCCTGCGACGAGAATGGCAACGTCGATCTGGCCGACCTGAAGGCCAAGGCCGAGCAGTACAGCAAGGACCTGGCCTGCGTCATGGTCACCTACCCGTCGACCCACGGCGTGTTCGAGGAAGGCATCAAGGAACTGTGCGAGATCGTGCACGCCCACGGCGGCCAGGTCTACGTCGACGGCGCCAACATGAACGCGATGGTCGGCGTGGCCGCGCCGGGCGCCTTCGGCGGCGACGTCAGCCACCTGAACCTGCACAAGACCTTCTGCATCCCGCACGGCGGCGGCGGTCCGGGCGTCGGCCCGATCGGCGTCGGCGCGCACCTGGCCAAGTTCCTGCCGAACCAGCTGTCGACCGGCTATGTCCGCGACGAAGCCGGCATCGGCGCGGTCAGCGCGGCGGCCTACGGCTCGGCCTCGATCCTGCCGATCTCGTGGATGTACATCGCGATGATGGGCGCGGAAGGCCTGACCGCGGCGACCGAAGTGGCGATCCTGAACGCCAACTACATCGCGCGCCGCCTGGCGCCGCACTACCCGGTGCTGTACACCGGCCACGACGGCCTGGTCGCGCACGAGTGCATCATCGACCTGCGCCCGCTGCAGGACAAGACCGGCATCAGCAACGAAGACGTGGCCAAGCGCCTGATGGACTTCGGCTTCCATGCCCCGACCATGAGCTTCCCGGTGCCGGGCACCCTCATGATCGAGCCGACCGAGTCCGAGTCGAAGGCCGAGCTGGACCGCTTCATCGAAGCGATGATCACCATCCACGCCGAGATCGTGAAGGTCGAACGCGGCGAGTACGACAAGATGGACAACCCGCTCAAGGGCGCGCCGCACACCGCGGAGGTGGTCACCGCCGACGACTGGAAGCATGGCTACACCCGTGAAGTGGCGGCCTTCCCGGTTGCCTCGCTGCGCAAGAAGAAGTACTGGCCGCCGGTCGGCCGCGCCGACAATGTGTACGGCGACCGTAACCTGTTCTGCGGCTGCGCGCCGATCAGCGACTACGAATAATCGCTGATCGACCAGCTTATTTGCGGCTCGACGCGAGCCGCAAGTGGGAGCTCGGATGACGGCGGCGTTCGCGCGCGAATTCGCGCGGGACGTCGCCGTCTTCTTTTTGGGCCGCCGCTTGTTCGGGCGGCTCGGCCTGCGGCTCTTCCAGCCGGAAACCGGACATGGTGCGCGACAGCGCCAGCGCCTGCATCTGCAGGGTGCGCGCGGCCATGGCCGCCTCTTCGACCAGGCTGGTGTTCTGGCGCGTCACCTGGTCCATGCGCACGATGGCCTGGTTCACGTCCTCCAGGCTGGATTCCTGGCCCTGGCTGGCCGAGCCGATGCGGCTGACGATATCCTCGACCTGGCGCACCGAGCTGGCGATCTGCTGCATGCTGGTCCCGGCCTGCGCCGCCCAGGCGGTGCCGCCGTCGATCTCGGCGACCGACTGAGTGGCCAGCAGCCGGATCTCTCCAGCCGACGCAGTCACCCTGCGCGCCAGATGGCGCACTTCGCTCGTCACCGCCGCCATGCCCGCGGCGTCCGGTCCCGCGCGCGCCGCATCCAGGCCCGCATTGAGCGCCAGCGTGTTCGCCTGCGCCGCCAGGGCGTCCAGCCCGTCCACGATCTCGACCACTCGATGGGCGCTGCGCTTGCCGGAATCCAGCGCCGCCAGCAGGCGGTCCACCACGCTGCCGCCCGCGTCGGCCGCCTCCCCTGCCGACGCCGCCAGCTGGTTGGCCTCCAGCGCGCTGTCGGCCGTGAGGTTGACCCTGGCCGCCAGGTCCTTCATGGAGCTGGCGGTATCCAGCATCGATCCGGCGCGGAACACGGCGCGGCTGCCCAGGCTCAGGCTGCCCAGCTTGATGTCGCGCGAGGCGATGCCGATCACGCGCGCCGATTCCAGGATGCTGCGCAGGGTGCCGTTGAGGTTGCGGATGCTGGCGTCCAGGGCGCGCGAGGTCTCGGCGATCTCGTCGCCGCCATAGGCGCGCTCGCGCACCGTCAGGTCGCCGCTGGCCAGGCCGCTCACGGCCGCGCCGATGCCGCGGATCTCGTCCAGCAGCAGGCGCCGCACGGCGAAGGTGATGGCCAGCGAGATGCCGATCGCCAGCACGATCACGATGGGCATCAGGGTCGACATCACGCGGAAATCCGACTGGGCGCTGTTGGACGCCTGGCGCGACAGGGTTTCCTCGATCACGGCCAGGTCGGCCAGGCGCTGGGCCACCACCGCGAAGGCGCTTTCGGCCTTGAGCATGGCGTTGGCCGAGATCGAGCCGTCGAGCGGCGCCAGCTCGATCACGTCGCGCACCGCCGCGGTATAGGCCTGGTGGGCGCTGATCGCCTGCTCCACGTGGCGGCGCTCGGCCGCGTGCGGACCGGTCATGCGCGCCAGCTGGCTCAGGCCATCGGCGATGCGTTCATGCTCGATCAGGATGTCGCGCCGCAGCGGCTCGGTGCGGGCGATGGGAAAGCTGCCGCCCATCCAGCTCAGCAGGCGGTAGATATCGGCATGGGTTTTCTGCGATTGCGCCGCCAGGCTGCTGGCGGCGCGCATGCTGGCGGCGCGCTGCCCGACGATCTCTTCGAGCGAGGCGTTCTGGCGCACCATCGCGTAGTAGGCGGAACAGGACAGCAGCACCAGCAGGAACAGCACGGCGCCGGGCGCCAGCAGCAGCTTGGGACCGATGCGGAGACGGGCCAGCATGGCCTACCCCATGCGTGCGGGCTGCGGCGAAGGGGAAGCGGCGCGCGCTGCGCAGATTAACAGCGATGGGGTCATGGCGTCCTCCGGTTGAAGCACAAAGTTTCCCAAGTGCATTCAACGAATTTACCCCATGACCGGCGCCTGGTATTTGTGCCAGCGCAAAGACGGACTGCCGGACCCGCTGGCCCGGCGCGGCGCTATGGGTCAGCTATCAGGCCTTCAGGTCGTCCAGGGTCTTGCCGCCGGACAGGGCCTCGGTCACCCAGGCCGGGCGGCGTCCGCGTCCGGTCCAGGTCTGGGACGTATCGCCCGGATTGCGGTATCGGGCCGCGCCACCCGCCGATTGTCCTTTGCCCTTGCCGGACTTGCCCGGCTTGCCGCCCTTGGCGGACAGCAGTTCGTCGACGCTCACGCCCAGGTTCTTGGTCAGCGCCAGGATCTGCTCGCGCGCTTTCTTCACCTCTTCCTGCTGGCGCGACTTGATCTGCTTTTCGACTTCGAATTGCAGGCCTTTCAGTTCAGCCAGGTTGTAGTTCGACAAATCGATGTTGGCCATGCTCATCCTTTGAGAGTGTGGTGGGTAATGCAAGCGTACCATGTCCAAACAAAACTGGTGAGGTACACGGAATAAGATCGCAATTATTTTTGATTGGATTCCAATTGCGGCAAGACTCATGCGAGAGGAATAAATACCAGCCTTGAGGCCGAATATGCCGAAATTTTCCATTTCCGGTATTGATATTATCGCAAGCGCCGCGATATCTCGCGGTGCAAGCATGAATAGCCGAGCTTATTTCGGTGAACGCCAATAAGAAATGGAGACAAAATGGAACACTCCGGCAGGCTGCACGCATTCGATAACCTCCGCGCCGTCATGATGTGGCTCGGCATTCTGCTGCACGTCGCCATCAATCACACCACGGGCGACTCGCCCCTGCCCTGGCGCGATGCGCAGACCTCGCCGATTGCCGACCTGATCCTCCTGTTCATCCACGCTTTCCGCATGCCGGTGTTTTTCATCCTGGCGGGCTATTTCGTCGCGATGCTGATCGCGGGCCGCGGCGCCAGGGGCATGCTGGCGCACCGCATGCGCAGGCTGCTGCTGCCTTTTGTCGTGTTCTGGCCGGTGCTCATCGTCTGCACGACCATCGTGATGCTGGTTTACCTGCACGTCATGGCGCGCGGTACCGCAGGCATCGAACTCTCGCTGCTGGCGAAAAAGAGCGCCGGCGCCTCGCCCTTCAATACGATGCACATGTGGTTCCTCTATTACCTGATCTGGTTCTGCGCGCTGAGTGCCGCCCTGGCGCCGGTGTGGAGCCGCATCTCCGTGCGCGTGCGCGAGGGAATCGATACGGCGTTTCTTGCGTTGGCGGGCAATTGGTGGGGTCCGCTATTGCTGACCATTCCGCTGGCAATCGTGGGATCGTTTTATCGCGCCGGCGTGATGGCATCCAGCGGCTCCTTCATTCCGCAATTGCCGGAAATGGTGCATAACGGCCTGTTCTTCGTCACCGGCCTGCTCTTATATCGTTCGCGCGAGGCCTTGTTCCCGCATTTCACGAAACATTGCTGGAAATACGCGATTGCGGGCCTGGTGGTATTCATCGCCGCGCTCGCTGCATTCGATATCTTCACCAGAAAACCGGGGACCGTTCCCCATATCGAAGCCGTGATTGCCTATGTCTATAACCTGAGTAGCTGGTGCTGGAGTTTCGCCCTGATCGGCCTGTTCCTGCGCTATATGCAGCATCAGAATCGCGTGCTGCGCTATGTATCGGAAAGCTCGTATTGGGTGTTCCTCGTGCACATGCTGGGCACGATCGGATTCGGCGCCATGGTCTACACCTGGCCGCTCGGCGTGGTCCCGAAGATGATGCTGAATGTCGCGGCGACCACGGTGGCATCCCTGCTCAGCTACCAGCTGCTGGTCCGCCATACCTTCATCGGCGTGCTGCTCAACGGGCGGCAGCGGCCCAGGGACGGCCGCCTGCCGGCCCAGGCAAGCGCGGGGCCGGCGTGAGCGGTCTCAGGACCTCGAGTGCAACACCCGCGCGGACGCCCGGCAAGCAGCCGGTACAGGATGGCGCTTACTCTTTCAGCGTCTTGATCTGGGCGCTTGCGTCGGCGCTCAGCTTCTTCGACAGGCCGGGCACCGCGCCCAGCGCCTTCTCGTAGGCGCCCACCGCGCGCGCCTTGTTGCCGCCGGCCTGCAGCGACTGCCCCAGCCGGTAGTACACCGCGCCCTGCGGATAGATCCTGGCGGCCTGCTCCAGCAGTGGCACCGCTTCCGCATGCTTGCCCTGCTCCTGGCGGACGCGCGCCAGGCCGTACAGGCCCAGTTCGCTGTCCGGATAGGCGGCCTGCAGTTCGCGGAACACGCGCTCGCTGTCGGCGTAGCGCTTTTCCATCATCAGGCTGCCGCCCAGGCTCCACAGCGCATCGCGGCGCTGGTCGGCCAGGTCGCTGCCAGGAGCGACGTTCACCGCTCGCAGCAGGCGCTCGGCGAGGGCGAAGTCTTCTTCCCTGGTGGCGATGCGCGCCTGCATCAGCTGGCTGGTCTCCTGGCTCAATCTGGCGGTGTCCGCCGCGAGCGCGCGGCCCTTGTCCACGCCGCCGCCCACGATGCCGGGGGCCATCAGGTAGTACTGCAGCAGCGAGAAGCGCGCGCCGACGTTGTTCGGGTCGAGCTCGACCGCCTTGCGGAAGGCGTCGCGGATCTTGCCCGCATAACCCATGGCGGAGAAGATCCCGGCGCCGATCGCCTTCGACCCCAGCGCCGTGCCCAGGGCGTCATGGCAGACGGACTCGCGCGGGTTGGCGGCGACGCAGGCCTCGCCCAGCGACACGGCTTCGTCGACCCGTGCTTCCGCCGCGGTGGCCACGATCACGTCGACCTTGGCGGCCAGGGCCTGCGGATCGCGCGGCGCGCCGGCCAGGGCCGCGTTGGCCAGGCGCTCGGCGTCCAGGTAGTTGCGCGACTTCAGCGCGGCGGTATAGGGGGTGGCCATGGCCGGCGCGGCCAGCAGGCAGAGCGCGGCCAGGGCCAGGCGCGGGAACGATTCGTGGCGAACGGGGTGTGGCATGCTTCCTCTTGTCGGCGTGGACGGGCAGCGACGATTCTACGCGCCAGGCATCGCCGCGCTACCTGTTCGATCGAATAGGTCGGCAGCGCGCGGCTCAAATGAAAACAGCCCGCCGGCGCGAACGCGGGCGGGCTGCCACATGAAACCGGCGGCGCCTTAGTCCAGCTTGGCCGCGTGCTCGCGGGTCGCGTGGAAGGTCAGCTTCGGCCAGCGCTCCTGGGTCAGGCGCAGGTTGACGCCCGAGGTGGCCAGGAAGGCCATGTTGCCGGCCGCGTCGTAGGCCACCTGGTGGCCCAGCTGGTTCTCGAAGTCCGACAGCGATTTCTTGTCCTCGCTCGACACCCAGCGCGCGCTGCTGATGCTGCTGCTCTCGAACACCGCGTCCACGCCATATTCGTTGAGCAGGCGGCTGGCCACGACTTCGAACTGCAGCACGCCGACCGCGCCCAGGATCAGGTCCGAACCCAGCACCGGCTTGAACACCTGCACCGCACCCTCCTCGCCCAGCTGCTGCAGGCCCTTGTGGAGCTGCTTCATCTTGAGCGGGTTACGGATGCGCACCGTGCGGAACAGTTCCGGCGCGAAGTACGGAATGCCGGTGAAGGACAGCAGCTCGCCTTCGCTGAAGCTGTCGCCGATCTGCATGTTGCCGTGGTTCGGCAGGCCGATGATGTCGCCCGCGTAGGCTTCCTCGACCTGTTCGCGGCTCGAGGCCATGAAGGTCACCACCGAGGACAGCTTGACGTCGCGGCCCAGGCGCAGGTGCTTGACCTTCATGCCCTTCTCGAAACGGCCCGAGCACACGCGCAGGAAGGCGATGCGGTCGCGGTGGGCCGGGTCCATGTTGGCCTGGATCTTGAAGACGAAGCCCGAGAACGGCAGCTCTTCCGGCTTGACCGCGCGCACGGTGGCGTCGCGCTCGCGCGGGGCCGGGGCCCAGTCCACCAGCGCCGACAGGATCTCGCGCACGCCGAAGTTGTTGATCGCCGAACCGAAGAACACCGGGGTCTGCACGCCCGACAGGAAGCGTTCCAGGTCGAACACGTGCGAGGCGCCGTGCACCAGCTCCACTTCCATCTTGAGCTGCTCGATCTCGAGCGGGAACATCTCGGCCAGCTTCGGGTTGTCGATGCCCTTGACGATCTCGAAAGCGCCGTCGGCCTTCTCCTCGCCCGCCTTGAACAGCATGATTTCGTCCTTCAGCAGGTGATACACGCCGCGGAAGTTCTTGCCCATGCCGATCGGCCAGGTCACCGGCGCGCACTCGATCTTGAGCACCGATTCCACTTCATCCAGCAGTTCGAGCGGATCGCGGGTCTCGCGGTCCAGCTTGTTCATGAAGGTGACGATCGGGGTGTCGCGCATGCGGCACACGTCCAGCAGCTTGATGGTCTGCTCTTCCACGCCCTTGGCGGCGTCGATCACCATCAGGGCCGAGTCAACCGCGGTCAGCACGCGGTAGGTGTCTTCCGAGAAGTCCTGGTGGCCCGGGGTGTCCAGCAGGTTGATCACGTGCTCGCGGAACTCGAACTGCATCACCGAGGACGCCACCGAAATGCCGCGCTGCTTCTCGATGTCCATCCAGTCCGAGGTCGCATGGCGGCCGCTCTTGCGGCCCTTGACAGTGCCGGCCAGCTGGATCGCGCCCGAGAACAGCAGGAGCTTTTCGGTCAGCGTCGTTTTACCGGCGTCGGGGTGGGAAATGATGCCGAAGGTGCGGCGGCGGTTCACCTCGCGCGCGATCACGGCGGCGGGTTTGCCGGCCGGCGCGGGATCGAGGGAGTCATTCAGGGGTGCTGCGGTGTCGGTTGCCATAGTCGCGGCCAATTCGGGTTCGTGCAAAACCGGCGATTTTACCGTTCTTGGGGCGGCTTGTGTGAACCGCGCCACATCCTTCTCCTACGGTTTCGTCTCATTGTCAGCATTTTGTCAGCCTGGATTCAGCAATTTGACAGCTTCAGTGTTTATACTGGGCAACATTCCATGCATATTGCTTCAGCGAGGCCGACCATGATCCCAGCCACTGCCCCCCGCCAGCGCGGTTTCACCCTGATCGAGCTGATGGTGACGATCGCCATCATCGGCATCCTGGCGGCCTTCGCCTATCCGTCCTACACCGCGTACATGGTGCGCAACCAGCGCAGCGCGGCCCAGACCTACCTGATGGAACTGGCCCAGGCCCAGGCCCAGTTCCTGGCCGACACCCGCGGCTACGCCTCCAGCGTGGAAGACCTGGCGCCGGTGCCCGACAACGTCGACAGCCGGTACGAGATCACGATCGACCTCGAGGACGGTCCGCCGCAGAGCTACATCATCACCGCCACCCCGAAGCCGGGCGCCAGCCAAGCCGGCGACGTCACCCTGACCATCAACCAGGCCGGGACCCGCACCCCGGGCGACAAATGGTAATCCGCGCGCGCCATGCGGCGCCGGCCCGCGGCTTCACCTTGCCCGAGCTGATCACGGTCCTGGCCGTGATGGCGATCCTGGCCGCCGTCGCCGCGCCCGCCTACGGCAGCCTGGTCGCCGCGATGCGCGGCCGCAGCGCCGGCACCGACTTGTATACCGCCCTCAACCGGGCCCGCAGCGAAGCGATCAAGCGCAACGCCGAAGTGACGCTGGCGCCCAAGGACGCCGGCTGGCAGGCCGGCTGGGACATCGCCGACCCGGGCGACGCCGACCGCCTGCTCGACGACCATCCCGCCGTGCCCGGCGCCGCCATCGACGGCCCGGCCAGCGTGGTCTACCTGCCCAACGGCCGCGTCAAGGGCGCCAGCCTGCCCTCCTTCGACATCAGCGTGAGCGGCAGCGACGCCCGCCGCTGCGTCGCGGTCGATCTCTCCGGCCGCCCCAGCCAGACTTCCAGCGAGTGCTGACGCCATGAATACCATGCCCTCCCTTTCGTCCCAGCGCGGCGTCAGCCTGATCGAAGTCCTGATCACCATGGTGGTGGTCGCCTTCGGCCTGCTGGGCCTGGCGGCCTTCCAGGCCAAGGCCCAGGTCGGTTCCATCGAGTCCTACCAGCGCGCCCAGGCCGCGGTGCTGCTGCAGGACATGCAGTCCCGGCTGAGCGGCAACAGCGCCAATGCCGCCGACTACAAGACCGCCAACCCGCTCGGCACCGGCAGCACCGTGGGCGACGACTGCGCGACGGTCGCCGCCGGCGCCGCGCGCGACCTGTGCGAATGGAGCGCCGCCCTCAAGGGCGCGGCCGAGGAGCGCGCGGACGGCAACAAGGCCGGCGCCATGGAAGGCGCACGCGGCTGCGTCGAGCTGGTGCGTGCGGCGGACGCCAGCCCCGGCGTCTGCGTTCCGGCCGTCTACCTGGTCACCGTGGCCTGGCAAGGCATGCATGAGACCCGCGCCCCCTCGCAGTCCTGCGGCCGCGACGCCTACGGTCCCGACACCAACCGCCGCGCCGTGTCGGCGCGCGTGGCCATCGGCCTGCCCGGCTGTATCTAAGTCGTCGACAAGGAGCCGCGATGCGTCCCTACTCCCCTAGTCTGCGCCGCGCGCGCGGCTTTTCGCTGGCCGAACTGCTGGTGGCCGTGGCCATTGGCCTGGCCATCCTCGGCGGCCTTTCCGCCATGTTCGTCAAGAACATCCGCACCCAGGGCGAGATCGACAAGGCCCACCGCCAGGTCGAGAACGGCCGCTATGCGATCGACCTGCTGGCGATCGACCTGCGCAACGCCGGCTATTACGCCGAGTTCGATCCCGGCGCGCTGAGCGACCCGGCCGCCCTGCCGGCGCCTTGCGCCGCCAGCCTGGCGGACCTGAAGGCCGGCCTGCCCCTGGCCGTCCAGGGCGTGGACGACGACGCCAGCGGACTGGATTGCCTGGACGACGTGCGCGACGGCACCGACGTGCTGGTGGTGCGCCGCACCGCCACCTGTGTCGCCGGCGTCGGCAGCTGCGCCCCGACCACCGAAGGCGGGCCTTTCTTCCAGGCCTCGCTGTGCAACAACCCGACCGAGCTCGATTCGTCCAGTGTCGACGACTTCTACGCGCTCAGCCTGAGCACCGCCAACCTGAACCGCCACCAGCGCAACTGCACCCAGACGCCCAACAGCGGCACCCTGGCCGCGATCCGCCGCTACCACACCCACATCTATTACATCGCCAACAACAACCAGGACGGGGACGGCATCCCCACCCTCAAGCGCGCCGAGCTGGGCAGCGACGGCAGCGCGCCCACCTGGAGCGTCGTGCCGCTGGCCGAGGGCATCGAGAACCTGCAGCTCGAATACGGCATGGACCTGGCGAAGGACGGCGTGCCCGACGCCACCTCGGCCAACCCGGCCGGCGCCAACAGCTGCGCCGACGCCGCCTGCGCGGTGGCCAACTGGCGCAGCGTGGTGGCCGTGCGCGTGAACTTGCTGGCCCGCAACAGCCAGGAGACCGCCGGCTACGAGGACAGCAAGACCTATACGCTGGGCCTGAACGCGGACGGCAGCGAGAACACCGTCGATGCCGCCAACGACGCCTACAAGCGCCACGTGTTCCAGGCGCAGGTGGCCCTGCCCAATCCTGCTGGAAGGAGAATGCCATGACGGAGACCGCCATGAAACTGCGCCGCCGCGAACGTGGCATCACCCTGGTCACGGCCCTGGTCATGCTGGTGCTGCTGACCCTGATCGCCCTGACCACCTTCAACGTCGGCAAGTCCAACCTGCAAATCGTCAGCAACATGCAGCAGCGCGACGAGGCCACGGCGGCCGCGCGCGAAGTGCTGGAGGAAGTGATCAGCACGCCCCGTTTTTCCGAGACCCCCGGCCATGTGCTGAACAAGCCCTGCGGCGAGGCCAACGAGCGCTGCGTCGACACCAACGGCGACGGCACCGACGACGTGCGCGTCAAGCTCGCGCCGCGGCCCAAGTGCGTCAAGGCGCCGGCGATCCGCAATACCCAGCTCGACCTGGCTCGGGAAGAAGACCTGGTGTGCAGCATGGGCAGCACCCAGAGCTTCGGCGTGAGCGGCGCGGTCGACGGCAACTCGGCCTGCGCCGACAGCGTCTGGGAAATCAATGCCGTCGCCACCGACATGGAGACCGAGGCCGAAGTCCAGGTCACCCAGGGCGTGGCCGTGCGCGTTGCGCGCGACGACGTCACCAACAACTGCCCCACCACCTGAAGGAGCCCGCATGTTCCGCCATCCACTTCCGCGCGCCCTCGCCTTCAGCGCTTCGCTCGCCCTGCTGGCCGCCAGCCTGCCGGCCGGCGCCGACGACATCGACATCTTCACCGGCGCCTCGGCCGGCAACAACATCAACCCGCGCATCCTGATCGTGCTCGACAACACCTCGAACTGGGCGCGCCAGAACCAGAAATGGCCGGGCGGCGCCACCCAGGGCCAGTCGGAAGTCAATGCGATCAAGCGCGTGGTCGCCGGGCTGGACGACACGGTGAACCTGGGCATGATGGAATTCGTCACTGTCGGCAATGCCAACCTGAACGGCGGCTTCATCCGCTACGCGGTCCAGCCGATGGACCTGACTAACCGGACTGCCTTCAGCAGCCAGCTCACCACGATCTACAACAGCATCAACAGCCCGGACGAGAAGCGCAATTCCAACACGCCCTACGGCAACCTGATGTACGACGTGTATAACTACCTGGCCGGCGGCAAGTCGGTCTCGCCGGGCGGCGTGCTTTCCACCATCGCCGACCGCGCCGGGTACACCACGGCCTTCACGCAATTCAAGTCGCCGCTGAGCACCGACAACGCCTGCGGCAAGACCTACGTCATCTTCATCGGCAATCCGAACGCCAGCGGGCCGACCGCCGACGATGCGACGAATACCGCCGAGCTCAACAAGCTCAACGGCAACACCACGCCGGTGACCCAGCTCGGCCTGCCCAACTTCAGCAGCAAGAGCATCAGCACCACCACCACCATCGGCACCACGGCGGCCTGCTATGCCAACCCCACCGCGGCGGCGGCCGGCCTTGCGGCCTTCGCCAGCACCTGCAGTGGCTATACCGACGGCTGCAAGGTCGGCACGGTGGCGGCCAGCCCGGCCGGCACCTGCGCCGCCAACACCAGCCGCTACAACGTGGACGCCACCGACACCATCATCACCAACGTCGAGACCGGGACCTACAGCACCGACACCGGCCCGCGCAACGCCGACGAATGGGCGCGCCTGATGCACGACCGCGGCGTCCCGATCGGCGACGGCACCCTGCGCCCGAGCGTCACCACCTACACGATCGACGTCTACAACGCCCAGCCCAACTCGGAGCACACCTCGCTGATGCTGAGCATGGCGCGCGCCGGAGGCGGCAAGTATTTTGCGGCCCGCAACGAGGACGCGATCGTCGACGCGATCAAGGAAATCCTGATCGAGATCCAGGCCGTCAACACCACCTTCGCCTCGACCAGCCTCCCGGTCAACGCCACCAACCGCTCGCAGAACGAGAACCAGGTGTTCATCGGCATGTTCCGCCCGGACCCGGACGCAAAACCGCGCTGGTTCGGCAACCTCAAGCGCTACCAGCTGATCACCAGCGGCAGCGGCATCGACCTGGGCGACGTCAACAAGAAGCCGGCGGTCAACGCCAACACCGGCTTCGTGACGCCTTGCGCCACCAGCTTCTGGACCAGCGACAGCGGCGCCTACTGGAGCGGCCTGGGCCTGAAGCCGGACCCGGCCGGCACCTGCAGCGTGAGCAGCTACAACAAGTATTCGGATGCGCCCGACGGCGCCTTCGTGGAAAAAGGCGCGGCCGCCCAGATCCTGCGTCAGGGCAATGTCCCGGCCGGCACGGGCACCTCGAGCGCGGTCAACCGCAACGTGCTGACCCAGTTCGGCAGCATCCTGACCCCGCTGACCACCACCAACAGCCTCATGGACACCAACCTGGTCAAGTTCATCCGCGGCGAGGACACCAACAATGAAAAAGGTGGCGGCCCCAGCAACACCACGCGGCCCTCGATCCACGGCGACGTGATTCACTCGCGTCCGCTGCCGGTCAACTATGGCGGCACGACCGGCGTCACCGTTTACTACGGCGCCAACGACGGCACCCTGCGCGCGCTGAACGCGGCCACCGGGGTCGAGCGCTGGGCTTTCATCGCGCCGGAGTTCTTCCCGCGCCTGTCGCGCCTGAAGAGCAACCTGCCGCTGGTCGCCTACCCGAACCAGCCGGCCGGCATTACCCCGGCGCCGACGGCCAAGGACTATTTCTTCGACGGCTCGACCGGCGTCTACCAGAACGCGGACAGCTCGCGCGTCTGGATCTACCCGACCATGCGCCGCGGCGGTCGCATGATCTACGCGCTGGACGTCAGCAACCCCGACAATCCACAGTACAAGTGGAAGGCCGGCTGCCCCAACCTGGGCGACCAGGTCGGATGCACGGCCGGCATGGAAGCCATCGGCCAGACCTGGTCGACCCCGAGCGTGGCCTTCCTCAAGGGCTACAACAACGGCGCCAGCCCGGTGGTGGTGGTGGGCGGCGGCTACGACGCCTGCGAGGACGGCAATGCGAAGGTGCCTTCCTGCGGCGCCACCAAGGGCAACGCCATCTACGTGCTGGACGCCGACACCGGCGCCGTGCTGCGCAGCTTCTCCACCGAGCGCGCGGTGGCGGCCGACATCGCCATGGTCGACATCAACAACGACGCCATGCCCGACTACGCCTACGCGGCCGATACCGGCGGCAACCTGTACCGCATCGATTTCACCGGCACCGACAAGCTGCCGCTGGCCAGCGGTTCCTGGACCAAGCGCATGGTGGCGCGCACCAGCGGCGGCGGACGCAAGTTCCTGTTCGCGCCGGCGCTGCTGGCCACCCAGGGCTATGTCTACGTGGCCATCGGCAGCGGCGACCGCGAGCATCCGCTAGCCACCCACTATCCCTTCGAGCAGGTGACCAACCGCTTCTACGTCTACAAGGACGACCTGTCGGTCGCCCTGGGCGCGGCCACCGTCGACCTGGACGGCCTGCAGGACGTGACCGCCACCAACAGCGCGTCCGCGCCCGCGGTGCTGCCGGCCGGCAGCTTGAAAGGCTGGTACATGGACCTGAACCAGAACGGCCAGGGCGAGCAAGTGGTGACCTCGGCCCTGATTGCGGGCGGCATGGTGACCTTCAGCTCGAACCGCCCGATCAAGGCCTCGGCCGGCACCTGCGCCACCACCCTGGGCGAAGCGCGCGGCTACTGGGTCAACCTGCTGAACGGCTGCGGCGCGATCGGCGTGGCCGGCACCTGCGGCGGCGAGCGTTCCTCGCCCTTCGTGGGCGGCGGCTTGCCGCCCTCGCCGGTGCTGGCGAGCGGCGTGCCGATCGACGGCAAGGCCACCACGGTGGTCATCGGCGCGGTGCAGAAAGGCTCGGATGGCGCGCCCGGCGCCAGCGTCCCGATCGCGCCGCAGAAGATCCGCCCGGCCATCACCTCCAAGCGCAAGCGCACCTACAGCTATACCTCGGGCGCCGACTGATTCGGCGCCGTGGTCCGGGGAAACCGGACCGTGACCCGGGTGCCGCGTGCGCCCGGGCCATCCTCCAGCGCGACCCGGGCCCCGTGCGCGAGCGCGATGTCGCGCACGATGGCCAGGCCCAGGCCGCTGCCGGAAGTCTTGTCGTCCAGGCGCACGTAGCGCTCGAAGACCTGGGCGCGCCGCGCCGGCGCGATGCCCGGCCCCGTGTCTTCCACGGCGAACACCACCCCCTCCCCTTCTTGCTTCGCGATCACCGTCACGCTGCCGCCGCGCGGCGTATAGCGCAGCGCGTTGTCGACCAGGTTGTCGACCAGGTCGCGCAGCTGGAAGGCGTCGCCGCGCAGCGGCGCCGGCGCCAGCTCGAAGCCGATATCGATGCCGCGCCGCGCGGCTTCCTCGACGAAGTACTGGATCGCATCCTGCACCAGGCTGGCCAGGTCGAGCGCCTCGTGGGCCGCGCCGGGCTGGCCCTGGCGCGCCCGCGCCAGGGCCAGCAGCTGGTTCACCTGGCGGATCATGCGCTCGTTGGCCAGGCGCATCAGGCCGAGCGAGCGCAGGGTCTCGGCATCGCCGGCGTGGCGCGCGGCCAGCCACTCGAGCTGGAGCTGCAGGCCGGCCAGCGGCGTGCGCAGCTGGTGCGCCATGTCGGCCATGAAGTCGCGCTGGGCGCGCGCGCCCGCCTCGACCTTGTCGAGCAATTCGTTGAAGCCGCTCACCACCGGCGCGATCTCGTAAGGCACCTCGTCGGCCGCAATGGGCGCGAGGTCGCCGGCCCCGCGTCCCGTGAGGTCGGCGCGGATGCGCGCCAGCGGTCTCAAGCCGTTGCTCACCGATAGCCAGACCAATCCTACAAGGGTGAGCGTGGCCAGCGTGACGAGCACGAACAGCGAGCGCAGGATGGCCGAACGCACTTCCAGGCGCTGGCGCAGGGTGCGCGCGACGCCGACCTGGCGCGGACCGTCCGGCGTGGACACCAGCAGCGCCGCGACGCGCACCGGCTCGCCGCCGATCGCGGCGTCATAGGCCGGCGCGCCCGGCCGCAACGCGGGGAATCCTACGCTGCCCTCCAGGTGGGCGCCTGCGGCGTCGCGCACCACGTACCACAGGCGGTCCTGGCCGGCCAGCGTGGCCGGCACGAACGCGGGCGCGCCGTCGCGGATGCGGCCGGCCAGCGTGGCGGCGGTGTCGGCCAGGCCCTGGTCGAAGGCCACCTGGGCCGGGGTCCAGGCCAGGGCGTAAACCAGGCCCGCCAGCACCAGGTTGAGCAGCAGGATGGGGCCGAGCAGCCACTTCAGGAGGCGCAGCCGGATGCTGGTCATGCGCCCGGCGCTTCCGCTTCCAGCAGATAGCCGAAGCCGCGGATGGTGCGGATCGCCACGCCGGCGCCGTCGAGCTTGAGGCGCAGGCGCGAGACATAGACCTCGACCGCGTTCTGGGTCAGGTCTTCGCCCCAGGGCAGGATGGCGTCGATGATTTGCTGCTTGGACACGACGCGCCCGGCGTGCTGGAGCAGGTATTCGAGCACGCCCCACTCGCGCACCGACAGTTCGAGGCTGCGCTCGCCTACCCGCGCGCGCCGGGTGGCGCTGTCGAGCGCGAGGCGGCCGAGGGCCAGGACGGCGGGCTTGGGAGCGTGACGGCGGACCAGGGCGCGGATGCGGGCGACCAGTTCAGGGGTGGCGAAGGGTTTGACCAGGTAGTCGTCGGCGCCGGTCTCCAGGCCGCGCACCCGGTCCTCGACGGCGTCGCGGGCGGTCAGCAGCAAGACCGGGATGGCGCCGCCGCGGGCGCGCAGGCGGCGTACGACCTCGAAGCCGTCGATGCCGGGCAGGCCGATGTCGAGGACGACGACGTCGGGCGGCGGAGCGTCGGCGGAGGTGGACGCGCCGGCCGATGCTGCGCCCTGCAAGAGCTGGTCGGCGCTCGAGCCGTCGCGGGCAAGCGCCACCTGCATGCCCTGGGCCTGCAGTGCGCGCATCAGGCCGTCGGCCAGGACAGCGTCGTCTTCCACCAGCAATACTTGCGGCCCCATCTTTGCCTTGTCGCTCCGCCACCAGGAAAGCGCCCATTATGGGCTATTTTCGTTGCCTAAACCAAACAAAAGGCGTGAATTTCGCCATCCTGTCTAGTAGGACTGGACTGACAAAACATCATGCATACAGCCTACATGGGTGCGACTGCTAATCTTATGTTCGGCACCGGACTATAGCTTTAATGTACACACATCGCGATGAGGCAACGAAAGCCCCGGCCTCCACAAGTCGCTCATGAAGCATGTTAGAGATCAAAGAGGACAACAAATGAACAACACTCAACTTGGTGGTGCCACGCAAAAAGCGAAGAACCAGCTCCCTGCCAGTGAGGAGTCGAAAGCGTCCCGCCCCGTTGTCAGCTACAGCGGCACCCAGCAAAACGAATTGCTGGCCGCCCTCCCGCGCCAAGACCTGGAAACCCTGTTCGAGCACCTGGAACTCGTCCCTCTGCCATTCGGCAAGGAGTTGTTCGAGTATGGCAGCAAACTGGAATACGTGTATTTTCCGACCACGGCAATCGTGTCGCTGCTCTACGTGATGGAAGACGGCGCCACCACCGAGATCGCCGTGGTAGGCCACGAAGGCGTGGTCGGCGTGTCGCTCTTCATGGGTGAACGTGCGATGTGCAGCGCCGTTGTCCAGAGCGCCGGCTACGGCTACCGCCTCAAGACCCAGTACCTGCGTGACGCCTTCAACCGCGGCGGCGCCCTGCCGCAGCTCCTGATGCGCTACACCAACGCCCTGTTCGCCCAGATGGCCCAGAACGCCGTCGGCGGCCGCCACAGCTCGATCGAGCAAAAGCTCTGCCGCTGGCTCCTGGACCGCCTGGACCGTTCGCCGACCAACGAGCTGAAAGTGACCCAGGAACTGATTTCGATCATGCTGGGCGTGCGCCGCGAAAGCATCACCGCCGCCGCCGGCAAGCTGCAGGATGAAGGCCTCATCCAGTATCGCCGCGGCAATATCACCGTCCTGGACCGTGCCGGCCTGGAAGAATATGCCGGCGAGTGCTACAAGGTCGCCAAGTCGGAATACGACCGCCTGCTCATGGATGTGGCGCGTTGAGTTTGAGGGGATCCGTCTCCGGCAAGGCCGGCGGCGGATCCTCGGTTTGACCGGGCACGGCCTTTGATGCGGCCGTCCCTTCCCCACCTGGGGCTTGCGCCGGAATCCAGGCGCGCACACAAGTCCCGATGCCGTTCACTCCCCGCTCCACCTCCAGCGTCCCACCCAGCAGCAAGGCGCGTTCGCGCATGCCCAGCAAGCCATGCGATTTCGACTTGGCCATGGCGCCTTCCGCGATGCCGATGCCGTCGTCGGTGATTTCCAGGTCCCAGCCATCTTCTTCGCGGGACAGGTTGACGATCACCGAATGCGCCTTCGCGTACTTGGCGATATTGTTCAGCGCTTCCTGGGTGATACGGAACAGCGCGATGGCCTGCATCGGGCCGGCCGCATCGGCCTGGCGGTCGATCAGGGCGTCGCAGTCGAGGGCCGTGATGCGCGCATAATCGGCGCAATAGCTCTGCAGTGCGGCCGACAAGCCCATGTTGTCGAGCAGGCTCGGGCGCAGGTTTTCGATGATGCGGCGCTTGAGCTGCACCGTGTCGACCAGGGTGCGGCGCGCGCGGCCGAGCTTGGCCGCCAGCTCCGGATGGCTGAGGCGCAATTGTTCGCCCACCGTGGTCAGGTCCATGCCGATCGCGGTCAGGTTGGCGCCCATCTCGTCGTGCAGTTCGCGCGCCAGGCGCGACTTTTCTTCTTCCGAGACCTTGATCAGGTGGCGGGACAGCACCGACAGCTGCTCGGTACGCTCGACAACCATCTGCTCGAGGTGCTCGTTCGACTGCTGCAGCGCCTGCTCTGCCCGCAGGCGCAGCTTGAAGGCGCGGCGAATCAGCTTATAGAAGAGCAGCAAGACGATGATGGCGGCCGCATTGATGCCCACGCCGAACAGCGCGGCGTGGCGGTACTGCTGGTAGAAGGCGGCGGTGCGCGCCGCCAGCAATTCGGTCTGCTCATGGGTCATGATCACCACCTGCAGGCGGATCTCATCCATGTCGGCACGCTCGTCGGGCGCCGCCGCGATAGCGACGATGTCGACCAGGCCGCCCTGGCGGTAGACCTCGAGCGCCTGGTGCATCAGGCCCAGTTTCTTCTGGACAAGAGTGCGCAGCTGGTTGAGGTTCCTGGTTTGCGAGGGGCTGTCGGCGAGCAGCACGCCGAGGGCGCGCAGCTGGTTGTCGATCTGCTGGGGCGCGGCGTGCAGCGGGCCGAGGTAGACATCGGAACCCGACAGGAAGTAACCGCGCAGTCCGCTTTCGGCGTCGGTCACGAGCAGGTTCAGGTATTGGAGTTCGTCCGACACGCGGGCGGTCTGGGTCTGCAGCGCATTGGCGGCGCGCAGGTCGTCCAGGTTACGGACCAGGAAGACGCCATTCACGATCAGCAGAATGACGCATGCCAGGCACAGCAGGGTCTTGTTGAGCGGCAGGGTGCGGACAGGCTTGCCGGCCCGAGCGGTTGAAGTGGTCATCCTGAGGCTTCCTTTCGCGCAACGTTGCCGTCGCCTGATTATAGACGGATTGAAGGAAATGTTGCACTGCGAAATGCCTTCCTGTAACTCAATGTTTCAAATTGGTTGCAGGAGAAATACACAAATTGCGTACCAGAAAAGATTTGCGAGACCGATGCCTGCCCCCTCTCTCGGCTGCGGGATGCGCTTCATCTTACGCGCAATTGATGAAGGTTGAGCGGACTCGGCCGCATAGAAATGCGGGGCATGGCCGGGACGATCAAGTCGGAAGGGTGTGGGCGGCCGGGCGGCCGCACGCATGCAGCGGGGACGGCTGCCCGTAGGAACTACTTGGGAGGAAGAAGATGCGCGCGCCGAAGCGCGCGCAGCGGGAATCAATCGAGGAGATTGTTCTTCATGGCGTAATAGGTCAGGTCGCTGTTGGACTGCAGACCCATCTTTTCCATGATGCGGGTACGGTAAGTCGACACGGTCTTGATCGACAGCGACAGGGCATTGCCGATATCGGACACGGTCGCGCCCTTGGCCAGGCGCAGGAAGACCTGGAATTCCCGGTCCGAGAGCTCGGTGTGCAAGGCCGTGTTCGGATCGCGGTCGAAGCTCTGGGCCAGCAGTTCGCCGACGGTCGAGCTCACGTAACGGCGGCCCTGGTAGACGGTGCGCACGGCGGTCTTGAGCTCGTCCGCCTCGCATTCCTTGTTCAGGTAGCCGTTCGCGCCCATCTTGAACAGGTTGAGCGCGTATTGCTGCGCCGGATAGCCCGACAGGATCAGCACCGGTAGATTGGGCTGCCCCTGGCGGATCGTGCGCAGGATGTCGATGCCGCTCTGGTCCGGCATCGCGATATCGAGCAACAGCACATCGCAGATCTCGCGACGGGCGATATCGAGGGCCTCACGGCCGGTAGCGCCCTCGGCAACGACTTCGAATTCGCCCGACGACGAGAAAATCTGTTTGAAACCTGCTCGAACTATTTGGTGATCGTCACAAATGGCAACGCGTATCATTGTCTTCCCTTAAATTTTCCTTGCGCAGGAAAGTACCGGGTTCTCATCCGCCCAGCTTGCATGCGTTGATTCAGCCTAACCGCGAGTGACATTTTAACACTCCGGCGCTGGGCTTCAACAGCAGCGCACGAATGCCTGAGCTCTGGACGTGCCTGGGTAGCGTCCTGCTACACAATCCCGTCGAATTCAATAGAGGTTTTCAGCTCAGGCCGGCTGCGGACCGTTCTTGAGAAGGTCGAGGATCCCCAGCAGTTCGGCGCGCATGTGTTCGACATCGACGGCCGGCGCCATGTCCGGCAGCTCCGGCTCTTCGGCCCCGGCCAGCGCGCTGGCGCGGCTGTCGAGGCGGTTGCGGGCGCCGCTGATGGTGAAGCCCTGCTCGTACAGCAGCTCGCGGATGCGGCGGATCAGGAGGACTTCATGGTGCTGGTAATAGCGCCGGTTTCCACGGCGCTTGACCGGCTTGAGCTGGGTGAACTCCTGCTCCCAATAGCGCAGGACATGGGGCTTGACCCCGCACAGATCGCTGACCTCGCCGATGGTGAAGTAGCGCTTCGCCGGGATCGGCGGCAGCACGGTCGGCTCGGTCTTGTTCGGACGGTCGTTCATCGGCGCATTCACCAGCTATTCAAGCGGCACGTGCCAGCGAGCCCGAAGGCGTGCCCGACGGATTGGTCTCTTCAACCATTCCCTTGAGCTTCTGGCTGGCGTGGAAAGTCACGACGCGGCGCGCCGTGATGGGAATTTCTTCCCCGGTTTTGGGATTGCGGCCCGGCCGCTGCGGCTTGTCGCGCAACTGGAAGTTGCCGAAGCCGGACAGCTTGACCGCTTCGCCCCGTTCGAGCGCATTGCGGATCTCGTCGAAAAAGGTTTCGACCATGTCCTTGGCCTCGCGCTTGTTCAGGCCGACCTGCTCGAAGAGCAGCTCGGCCAGCTCGGCCTTGGTCAAGGTCGGTAATGCCTTTTCCTGTTCCTTTCGCACCCGCGCCACATGCATTGCGCGATCCAGGTCGGCCGCGAGGGCCTCCTGGAGTACGGCCGAATCAACGTCGTTGTTATTAATTTTGAAGCCCTGCCTTCAAGTCAAACGAGTTCTGGAGAGATGTCTTATGCACGCAGCTTCGCGTTGAGCTTGTTCTTCGCGGCCTCGGCCAATGCACCCATGATGGCGTCCACGGCGTCGTCCTGCAGCGTCGATTGAGTATCTTGCAAGCTAAAGCGGAAAGCAAGACTTTTTTCATCCGTCTCCAGGCCCTTGCCGCGATATTCATCAAACAAAACAATGCCTTGCACGATCTTGCCAGCGGCGTTGGCGGCCAGCTCGGCCTGGAAGGCGTCGAGCACGGCCTGGGCCGCCACGTCCTGCTTGACCACCAGCGCCAGGTCGCGCGTGGCGCCCGGGAACTTGGAGATCTCGGCATAGCTCGGCACCTTGCGCTGGCGCAGGGCTTCGGCATCCACCTCGAACAGCACCGGGGCCTGCGGCAGGTCGTACTTCTGCAGCCAGCGCGGATGCAATTCGCCGATGAAGCCGACGGCCTTGCCGTCCAGCTCGACGACGGCGCTGCGGCCCGGGTGCAGGGCCGGATGCTCGCCTTTCACGAAGCGCGGGACGCGCGGCGCGAACAGGGCTTCCAGGTCGGCCTTGACGTCGAAGTAGTCGACCGCACGGGTCTTTTCGCCCCACTGCTCGTCCACGGCCGGGCCATAGGCGATGGCGGCGACGCGCTTGGGCTGGTCGAAACCGGCCACCGCCAGCGGGCCGTCCACGGCTTGCGGGTTGCGGTGGAACACGGCGCCGACTTCGAACACGCGCACGCGGCCGGCCTTGCGGTTGACGTTGTAGCGCACGTTGGCGACCAGGCTGCCGATCAGGTTCGAGCGCATCACGCTCATCTGGCTGGCGATCGGGTTCTGCAGGCGGATCGGCTCGGCGTTCGCGGCGAAGTCCTGCTCCCACTGGGCTTCCACGAAGCTCATGTTGACCACTTCCTGGTAACCCAGGTCGGCCAGCTCATGGCGGATCGCGAACAGCGAGCGGGTGTTTTCCGGCTCGATCAGCATCGCGCTCGGCGCCACCGGCGGCAGGGTCGGGATGTTCTCGAAGCCGTAGACGCGCGCCACTTCCTCGATCAGGTCTTCCTCGATCTCGATATCGAAGCGGTAGGTCGGCGAGGTCACGCTGAACACCCCCGGTCCGTCGCCACGGGCTTCATGCGTGAACGGCAGCTGCAGGCGGGTGAAGATGTCGGCCACGACTTCATCGGTCAGGGGCACGCCGATCACCTTGGCGGCGCGCGCGGTGCGCATGGTCACGGGCTGGCGCTGCGGCAGGTTGACGATCTGGTCGTCCAGCGGGCCGACCTTGGTATCGCCGGTGCCGCAGATTTCCACGATCAAGGAGGTGATGCGCTCGATGTGCTCGGGGATGGTCGCGTAGTCGACGCCGCGCTCGAAGCGGTGCGCGGCATCGGTCGAGAAGTTGTAGCGGCGCGCACGGCCCTGGATGGCGTTCGGCCACCAGAATGCGGCTTCCAGGTAGATGTCGGTGGTGTCGAGAGACACGGCCGTGGAGTCGCCGCCCATGATGCCGGCCAGCGATTCGATTTCCTTGTCGTCGGCGATCACGCCGACCCACTCGTCGATCTCGATGGTGTTGCCGTTCAGGAGCTTGAGCTGTTCGCCCTTCTTGCCCCAGCGGACATCGAGGCCGCCATGGATCTTGGCCAGGTCGAACACGTGCGAGGGACGGCCGACTTCCAGCATGACATAGTTCGAGATGTCGACCAGGGCCGACACCGAACGCTGGCCGCTGCGCTCCAGGCGGCGCTTCATCCACTCCGGGGTGGCGGCGCGCGCGTTCAGGCCGCGGATGATGCGGCCGGCGAAACGGCCGCACAGGTCCGGGGCCGACACCTTCACCGGCAGCCTGTCGTCGCTGGTCACCGGAACCAGGCGCGTGGTCGGCACGTGCAGCGGCGAGCCGGTCAGGGCCGCGACTTCGCGCGCCACGCCCAGCACCGACAGGCAGTCCGCCTTGTTCGGGGTCAGCTTGATGGTGAACTTCAGGTCGTTCAGGCCGAGGTAGTCGCGGATGTTGGTGCCCACCGGCGCGTCGGCCGGCAGTTCCATCAGGCCGCTGCTCTCTTCCGAGATCTTCAGTTCCTTGGCCGAGCACATCATGCCCTGCGACTCGACGCCGCGCAGCTTACCGACCTTGATTTCGAAGGGCTTGCCGTCGGCGCCCGGCGGCAGCACGGCGCCGGCCTTGGCGCAGATCGCCTTCATGCCGGCGCGCACATTGGGCGCACCGCACACGATGTTCAGCAGGGTGCCGGTGCCCACGTCCACCTGGCAGACGTTGAGGCGGTCGGCGTCCGGGTGCTTCGCCACTTCCTTGACTTCGGCCACCACCACGTTCGAGAACGGCGGCGCGACCGGTTCCACTTCTTCCACTTCCAGGCCGGACATGGTGAGCAGGTGCGACAGTTCGTCCGAATTCATCTTCGGATCGACCATGGAACGGAGCCAGTTTTCGGAGAATTGCATAGTCTTCTTCTTCGAGGGTATTAGTTGAATTGCTTGAGGAAGCGCAAGTCGCCTTCATAGAAGAGGCGCAGGTCGTTGATCCCGTAGCGCAGCATCGTCAGGCGCTCGAGGCCGGAGCCGAACGCGAAGCCGATAAACTTTTCCGGGTCCAGGCCGAAGTTGCGCACCACGGTCGGGTGCACCTGGCCGGCGCCCGAGACTTCCAGCCAGCGGCCCTTCAGCGGACCGCTGCCGAAGGCGATGTCGATTTCGGCCGAGGGTTCGGTGAACGGGAAGTAGGACGGACGGAAGCGGACCTGCAGGTCGTCGGTCTCGAAGAAGGCCTTGACGAAGTTCAGGTACACGCCCTTGAGGTCGGCAAAGCTGATGTCCTCGCCGATCCACAGGCCTTCGACCTGGTGGAACATCGGCGAGTGGGTGGCGTCGCTGTCGACGCGGTAGGTGCGGCCCGGCGCGATCACCTTGATCGGCGGGGTGTGGGTGCGCGCATAGCGCACCTGCATCGGGCTGGTGTGGGTACGCAGCAGCAGCGGCTTGCCCTGGCTGTCGTTGCCCTCGATGTAGAAGGTGTCCTGCATCGAACGCGCCGGGTGGTTTTCCGGGCTGTTCAGTGCGGTGAAGTTGGTCCAGTCGGTTTCGATCTCGGGGCCGTCGGCCACGTCGAAGCCGATGGAGCGGAAGATCTGCTCGACCCGTTCCCAGGTGCGCATCACCGGGTGGATGCCGCCCTTGGCGCGGCCGCGGCCCGGCAGGGTCACGTCGATGGCCTCGAGGTTGAGGCGGGCTTCGAGGATGGCGTTGGCGAGCGCGTCGCGGCGGCCGGTCAGTGCCTGTTCGATTTTTTCTTTGGCGGCATTGATCAGGGCGCCCTGCGCCTTGCGCTGCTCGGGATCCAGCTTGCCCAGACCCTTCATCAGGTCGGTGACCTGGCCGGTCTTGCCCAGGTACTTGGCTTTTGCATTTTCGAGCGCGGCGGCGTCCGCTGCGGCGGCAAAGTCAGCCTGGGCCGCGACGACGAGTTCTTCCAGCGAGTTCATGCTTATTCTTTTCCTGTTTAGAGTGGCAGGAGCCACAATCAAAAAACGGGGCACAGGTTTGACCCTTGCCCCGCTCTTTTTCGCACGGCGTTGCCGCCGTGCTGGTCTTGCTAGCTAACTGCCTGAATTAGGCAGCCAGCTTGGCCTTGACTGCGTTGACAATCGCGGCGAATGCCGGCTTGTCGTGCACAGCCATGTCGGCCAGGACTTTACGGTCCAGTTCAATCGCGGACTTCTTCAGGCCGTTCATGAATGCGCTGTAGGTCATGCCGTGCGAACGCGAAGCCGCGTTGATACGGGTGATCCACAGAGCGCGGAAGACGCGCTTCTTGTTGCGGCGGTCGCGGTATGCGTACTGGCCAGCGCGCATGACTGCTTGCTTGGCAATACGGAATACTTTGCTGCGACGGCCACGGTAGCCTTTAGCAAGTTCAAGAACCTTCTTGTGACGGGCACGTGCAGTAACCCCACGTTTAACTCGAGGCATGGTAGCTCCTTTTGTGTGAGATTAAGCAGATGGCATCATGCGGTAGACGCTTTGGACGTCCGACGCATTGATGTTACGGGTGCCGCGCAGCTGGCGCTTGTTCTTGGTGGTCTTCTTGGTCAGGATGTGACGCTTGAACGCCATGCCCGACTTGACGGTACCGCCCGGACGCACGCGAAAACGTTTTTTCGCGGAGCTCTTGGTTTTCATTTTTGGCATAGTCATCTGTCCTTTTATGGACAGCCTCATATGTACGACAGGATTGCAGGTGGCAGCGACGCTGCTCTTAGATGCCTACTTTCACTTGTCCTGCAGCGAGAGCGAGCTCGCTACAACCTGCTTCTAAAAACAGGAACCGTCGATTCTAGCACAATTTGCGCGCAAGGGAAGGCGGCGTCTGCAACACCGCCCTCCCCGCTCAGGCCGTCATCGCGTCGATCAGGGTATCCGTGATCGGATAGCCGGACTGGCGCTCGAAGCCGATGAACATCGGGCTGGGATTCGCCTCCAGGAAGAAATACTCGCCCTCCGGGCTGCGGCGCCAGTCGATCGCGGTCCAGCGCAGGCCCAGGACGCGCATGATGGATGCGGCGGCGGCGGCCACCTCGGGCGGCGTCGCGATGGGCGCCGCCCTGGTCTCGCGGTCGGCGCGGAAATCGATTTGCTCGCTATGCAACTCGGCCGTGAAGCACTGGTCGCCGATGACATAGGTCCGGACGTTGGTCCCGGGGATGAATTCCTGCAGGGTGATCGGCGCCTGCTTCAGGGCCTTGGCCAGGTGCTCGCCGGCCAGGTGGTGCGCGGTGATGCGCTGGGTATGCGAACCGCCGTAGACCGGCTTGAAGATCAGTTCCGGCACCATCTTGGCGAAGGCCAGGATGTGCTGCGCATCGTTGCCGACATAGGTGCGCGGAATCCGCACCCCTTCCCTGGCAACCAGGCCCAGCTGATGGGGCTTTTCCTGGTGCGACTGGTAGGCCTCCCAGCTGTTGAACCAGCGGGTCTGGTTGTTCATCTGGAACCAGGAGCGCATGCAAGCCATGCTGTCGTAATAGGCGATGTCCGCCGGGGTGCCGCGCGTCGCCCTGGTCGACTCCGCCTGGACGCCGCCGAAGTTGCGCCAGTAGACCGAGCCAATGTCTTCCAGGTCGATGCTGCTCCCGTCCTCCAGGCGCAGGGAACCGAGGGAACGGCCCGGAAACAGGCTCATGGCAAATGCGGATGGGAAGACATGGGTTTGAATCAAGGCGGCGTGGTGTCCGCGAGCGGCGAGGCGGGCCATCATGTGTTGCGCATGCGGATCACGCGCATGGCCGAGTACCAAGTGTTTCATAGAATTTTGAGACGGAACAAATAGCGCCTGCGCTTTGTTGCAGTGGCGTTAGCAAGGGGGGGGAAGCCGATGGGCTGCGCGCTGCAAGGCCGGCTGGCGCGCTCCCCCGGTTCGCAAATCGGCGCCGCCGCCGGTACTGGGCGGCGGCGCACGGACGCAGGCTGACGATCAGAAAGTCAGGCCTTCGAGCGGAATACCCGGTTCCGGGAACGGCATCTCGGGGAAGCAGCTGCCGCTCTCACCGTCTTCGGCGGTGACCATGCCGGCCGAAAACGTGCCGGGAACGAATTCGACATTACCGCCAGAAACTGCTTCGATTTGCTGCTCAGTCAGGGAAAACGGATGCATTTTTAACTCCTTATGTTTTTATTCGTGGGCGCAGATATGCCGGACACATTATCCGTTTCCGGTAATACCAAGGAAAAACAGCACCGAACATGTGTACGGTGCCGAAAACGGATCCTACATGGCCAGCAAGGCGAATTACATAATGTAATTGGCCGGATCGAATGGTCCGCCAGCTTCGCCGATAGCGTAGGTGATAACAGGATTCGGCCAGCCGTAGCCACCCATGCCGTCATTGGTGAAATCGTCGTAATAGTGAATATCCAGGCGGCCGCCGGAAACGGCATCAACCTGTTCTTCAGTCAGCGAAAAAGGATGCATTTATGTCTCTCTCTTATCGATCGCGAGGCGGATTGACCGCCCCTAATGCGCGCCGATAAGGCAGCTCCGCCCCGCATTCGGCGCATGCCCTGAGGAATGTCGGCGGGATCGGACCGGCCATACCGGCAGCGCAGAATTACATCATGTCGTAGACCGGGTAGGAGCCGCCGGTTTCACCAATACCCCAAGTCAGGATGCAGGGCGAGCCGATGGTGCCGTAGCCGCCGTTGAGATGACGGGCGATTTCGTCTTCGATATACGAACCTGCGCCGGACACGGCGTTGATTTGTTCTTCAGTCAGCGAAAAAGGATGCATTGTTCTCTCTCTTGATTTAATGATGCGTACCAGGTCGGAGCGTATGCTCAGGCAATGTCGTCCACGTACGGGTTGTACGGAAGCGGGCCGCCCGGGATGATGATCGGCATTGGGGTGCCGGCGCCGGCGATCAGTTCGATCTCTTGGGTATTCAGGGTTTGCATGGCGATCCTTGCAGGAATGGTGCACACGATTGTCTAAAAAATGGAACGTCCGACGATGGGACGAACCGGACGCCGGCTGGCACGCTCCTCACCCACGTCATGTGGGCAGCACAGCGCGCGGCCGGCGCGCTGCCGATCAGGCCAGCGAAGGCTCCGGGTAGCCGCCGCCTTCTTCGCCGATCGCCATGGTGGTCTCTTCCCCCGGAGTTTTCGGGAACGGTGCGATCGGGGTCAGCGGGTTTTCGATGATGACGTCCTCGAAGCGGAAGCCGCCGCCGATCTGGGCCAGAACTTCGTCATTTAAAGCAAATGGGTGCATAACTTTCCTTGTCTCATTCAATTGATTATATTTCGCCCAATTCGCCATTCAGCTTGAAAGGGCGAGCTGAATATAACAAGCAGCCAATTGACCCACAACAGAAAATAATGCAATTACTCGCCATGCGTTAATTTTATTGATTGCGAATATCCTTCAAGCATTCCGCGATAGAATTCGATAGAATGCGCCTGGAAAATCAAAGCTCCTTTTAGCGCCAGAATGCCATATTCACGTCCCTGATCCGTGAAACATCATGCGGCATACATATTTCGAAGAGAAAATAAGCAAGCCAGCCGGAGAAATCCGGCATGAGAAAAATTCAGGGGTGAGATTTGAAAACCGCGCGCGCGGCCGCCGCGTGAACGCTGCATCAGGTTCGCGACAAGAGAAACGAGGAAAGACGCCACACCGCAGGAGGGAGGCCGGGGCGCAGCGAGAACAGCCGGCGGCACGTACCGCTGGAAAGGAATCGAAAGGAGGAGTGAAAACGAAATCGATGCAGAAAACGCAAAAACCGGCGCGGACCGCGGCAAACGCCACGGTCCGACTCCGGTCCTGACTTCTACACTGAAGGAAGAATTACTTCTTCTTCTTCGGCGCGACCACCATGATCATCTGGCGACCTTCGAGCTTCGGGAACTGCTCGACCTGGCCATAAGGCTCCAGATCACCGCGCAGACGCTCGAGCATGCGCATACCGATGTCCTGGTGCGCCATCTCGCGGCCGCGGAAACGCAGGGTGATCTTGGTCTTGTCGCCCTCTTCCAGGAACTTGATGAGGTTGCGCAGCTTGATGCTGTAGTCGCCTTCATCGGTACCCGGACGGAACTTGATTTCCTTGACCTGGATGACCTTCTGCTTCAGCTTGGCTTCGTGCGCCTTCTTCTGTTCCGAATACTTGAACTTGCCGTAGTCCATCAGGCGGCAGACCGGAGGAACCGCGTTCGGCGCGATCTCCACCAGGTCCACGTTCGCTTCTTCAGCCAGGCGAAACGCTTCTGCCAGGCTCACAATGCCCAGCGGCTCGTTGTTGACCCCGTTCAGACGCATTTCGGGGTGGGTGATCTCGCCATTGATGCGATTCTGCTTGTCAGTAGCTATGTTGTTTCCTTTGAGAATATGAAGTTCGGCCGGGATTATTTCGTCTTGGCGGCGACTTCGCCTGCCAGACGCTCCACGATCGCATCGACGGACATCACGCCCAGGTCGACATTGCCGCGGGCACGCACGGCCACAGTGTTGGCATCCCGCTCCTTGTCCCCGACAACGAGGATATAAGGCAGTTTTTGGACGGAATGCTCGCGTATTTTATAGGTGATCTTCTCGTTCCGCAAATCAGCGTGGACGCGCAGGCCGGCTTTGCGCAGCTGGGCTTCGACTTGTTTGACGTAATCGGCCTGGGCATCCGAGATATTCAGGATGGCCACTTGCACCGGCGCCAGCCACAGCGGCAGCGCGCCCGCGTAGTTCTCGATCAGGATGCCGATGAAGCGCTCCATCGAGCCGACGATCGCACGGTGCAGCATGACCGGGACCTTGCGGGTGTTGTCTTCGGCGACGTATTCCGACCCCAGGCGGCCCGGCATCGAGAAGTCGACCTGCATGGTGCCGACCTGCCACGGACGGCCGAGGCTATCCTTCAGGTGGTACTCGATCTTCGGGCCATAGAAGGCGCCCTCGCCCGGCAGTTCGGTCCAGCTCACGCCGCAGGCGCGCAGCGCCGAGCGCAGCGCTTCCTCGGCCTGGTCCCACACCTCGTCCGAGCCGATGCGGCTGTCCGGGCGCAGGGCGATCTTGACGTCGATGTTCTCGAAGCCGAAATCGTCATAGACTTCCATCGCCTGGGCGTGGAAGGCGGTCACTTCGGCCTCGATCTGCTCTTCGGTGCAGAAGATGTGGCCATCGTCCTGGGTGAAGCCGCGCACGCGCATCAGGCCGTGCAGCGCGCCCGAGGACTCGTTGCGGTGGCACTGGCCGAATTCGCCGTAGCGCAGCGGCAGGTCGCGGTAGGAACGCAGGCCGGCGTTATAGATCTGCACGTGGCCCGGGCAGTTCATGGGCTTGAGCGCGTACGAACGGTTCTCCGACTCGGTGGTGAACATGTTGTCGCGGTAGTTTTCCCAGTGGCCGGTCTTTTCCCACAGGCTGCGGTCCAGGATCTGCGGCGCCTTGACTTCGCTGTAGCCGTTGACCTGGTACTTGGTGCGCATGTACTGCTCCACCTGCTGCCAGACGGTCCAGCCCTTCGGGTGCCAGAAGATCAGGCCCGGGGCTTCTTCCTGGAAGTGGAACAGGTCCAGCGCCTTGCCCAGTTTACGGTGATCGCGTTTTTCCGCCTCTTCCAGCATGTGCAGGTACTGCTCCTGCTCTTCCTTCTTGGCCCAGGCGGTGCCGTAGACACGCTGCAGCATCTCGTTCTTGGAGTCGCCGCGCCAGTAGGCGCCGGCCAGCTTCATCAGCTTGAAGACCTTCAGCTTGCCGGTCGAGGGCACGTGCGGGCCGCGGCACAGGTCGGTGAACTGGCCTTCGCTATACAGCGACACGTCCTCGTTGGCCGGGATCGAGGCGATGATCTCGGCCTTGTAGTCTTCGCCGATCGACTTGAAATAGGCCACGGCTTCGTCGCGCGGCAGCACCTTGCGGGTGACCGGCTCGTCCTTCTTGGCCAGCTCGAGCATCTTCTTTTCGATCGCCTGGAGGTCTTCCGGGGTGAACGGACGCTTGTACGAGAAGTCGTAGTAGAAGCCGTTCTCGATGACCGGGCCGATGGTGACCTGGGCTTCCGGGAACAGTTCCTTGACCGCATAGGCCAGCAGGTGGGCGGTCGAGTGGCGGATGACGTCCAGGCCTTCCGGATCCTTGTCGGTGACGATCGCCAGGTCGGCGTCGTCCTCGATCAGGAAGGAAGTGTCGACCACCTTGCCATTGACCTTGCCCGCGAGCGCGGCCTTGGCCAGGCTCGGGGCGATGTTCTGGGCCACCTGGGCGACCGTGACGGGACCGTCAAATTGACGGTTGGAACCATCGGGAAGTCGAACGTTCAGCATGCTGTTCTCCATTCGTGGCGCAGGCGCCGGTGAGATTTGATGAATTGGAACTTGGAAAATTGTACAGACGAAAAAAAACGCGGACTAGCCGCGTTTTTCCGTTGTGTTGAGCAAAAGCACACCCCTTCGCGTCTAGCGATTCCCCCACAACCAGGTTGTAGTTCGCGGTGTCATAACCGTGATGCCTTTCTCGCTCTTACAGAGTATTTTGGTGGGCGGTGCAGAATTCGAATCTGCGACCCCTTGGATGTCGACCAAGTATTCTAACCAGCTGAACTAACCGCCCGATGCCGCCATTATAAGGATCGGCCTCCCGATAAGCAACCCTCGCACGGAAATACTTGCCTGCGGGCCCCATCTGCCCTCAGAGGACGGCTATGCCTTACACTAGCGGATTGTCCAAACCACCACGCTCCACATGACTTCCCGGCCCGTCGATCCTTCCCACCTGCACGCCCACCTCGATGGCGATGCCAGCCACTCGCACACCATCGAAGGCCGCAGCCAGAAGGCGCTCGGCGTGGCGCTCGGCCTGACCCTGCTGTTCGCCGTGATCGAGGTCGTCACCGGCTTCATCTCGAACTCGCTCGCCCTGATCTCGGACGCCGGCCACATGGTCACCGACGCCGCCGCCCTGGGCCTGGCCCTGCTGGCCCAGCTGATCGCCAAGCGCCCCCCTTCGGCGCGTCATTCCTTCGGCTTCGTGCGCGCGGAAGCCCTGGCCGCTTTCGTCAACAGCCTGGCGATGCTGGCCCTGGTGGGCTGGATCGGCTGGGAAGCGGCGCAGCGCCTGATGCATCCGGAACCGGTGCAGGGCGGCGTGGTGCTGGTGGTCGCCACCATCGGCGCCGCCATCAACCTGGTGGTCGCCTGGGTGCTGTCGCGCGACACCCAGAGCATCAATACCCGCGCCGCACTGGTCAACGTCATGGGCGACCTGCTGGGCTCGGTCGCCGCCATCGCCGCCGGCGTCGTCATCTATTACACAAACTGGTACCGGATCGACCCCATCCTGTCGATCTTCGTTTGCCTGCTGATCCTCAAGTCCACGGTCGGCATCCTGCGCGAGTCCTATCACTTCCTGATGGAAGGCGTACCGCACCAGATCGACTACCTGGAGGTCGGCAACGACATCGCCGGCATCGAAGGCGTGCTGTCGGTGCATGACCTGCACGTCTGGGACATGTCGCCCGGCGAGCCGGCCCTGATCGGCCACCTCGAGATCCGTTCGCTGGAGGAATGGCCGGCCGTGCTGGACGCGGTGCGCGCCATGCTGCGCGCGCGCCACGGCATCGACCACGTCACCCTGCAGCCGGAAGCCGCGGGCGGCAAATCCTTGTAAGCTCGTTCTTACCAGCCGCTGGGGAGCACGCCGATAGGCGGACCGGCCGCGGTCCGGATAATCGGCGCATGGACTTCGACCAGACCGTATTCGACACCCTCATCATCGGCGGCGGCCCCGGCGGGCTCACGGCCGGCATCTACCTGCGCCGCTTCACCCGCAATGTCGCCCTGATCGACAAGGGACACAGCCGGCTGAGCTGGATTCCTGTGTCGCACAACTACCCCGGCTTTCCCGAAGGGATCAATGGCCAGGAATTGCTGGAGAACCTGCGCGCCCAGCTGGGCAATTACGGCGGGCATGTGATTCCGGGTGAGATCACCGGGCTGCGCATCGAGGACGGCCTGTTCGTCGGCGACTACCTGGGCCCGGAGGGCGACACCAATCCCTTGCGCGCCCACACCGTGCTGCTGGCCACCGGCGTGGCCGACGCCGGCATGCCGGTCGAGCGCTGGGACGAGGCGGTGGCCAGCGGCGCGGTGCGCCTCTGTCCTGTGTGCGACGGCTACGACGTGATCGACAAGCGCATCGGCGTGGTCACCTCGGAAATCAATCCGGTCGGCCATGCGCTGTTCATGCGCACCTTCAGCCAGGACGTGCTGCTGTTCGAGCGCAGCGCGGAATCCAGCATCAACGGCGAGGAGAGGCGCCAGCTCGACGCGGCCAAAGTGCGCCTGGTCGGCTCGCCGCTGGTGGGCGTCACCATGAGCGAGGACCTCAAGCCGGTGCTGCACACGGCCGACGGCGAGGATTATCCCTGCGACGTCTTCTATCCCATGCTCGGCGAGACCGCCCGCTCCGACCTGGCCGCCGCGCTCGGCGCGCTGACCGTCGAGTGCAGCAAGCTGCTGGTCGACGACCACCTGCGCACCTCGGTGCCCGGCCTGTACGCGATCGGCGACGTCACGCGCGGCCTGAACCAGATCGCAGTCGCGACCGGGCAGGCGGCGATCGCCGCCACCAACATCCACAACACCCTGCCCTGGGCCCTGCGCTGATCCGCGCCCGGACGGAAGCAGTGGCTCAGCCCGGCGGCAACAGGCGCTCGAGCCGCGCCGGCGCATCCGCGCCAGCCTGTCTGGCGCCGCTGCGCAGGCATTCGACGACCTCGGCCCGCTCGGCGGGCCGCCGCACCACCTGGCAGTTCAGCGAGAGCTGGATCAGGAACATCCGCTCCGGCTCCGGCATGGCGGCGAAATCCGGCCACACCGTTTCCATGCGCGCCAGAGTCGCCTGCTCGGCGCGGCTGCCGGCGAACTTCGCGCCGACGACGCCGAACACGGCCAGCGCGAGGACGATCGCGGCGATTTGCAGCGCCGATGATTTGAAAATGCGCATATGCCCGTCTTCCTAGCGCTGCCCGGACGCCAGCGCGATGCGCTTGCGGATCTGTTCCAGCGAGGCCGCGTCGCCCGCTGCCTCGGCGCGCCGCGCCTGGACGCCGAGCCAGGCCAGCAGCGGACGGCGCCACCCTTGGTTCGAGGCGGTGTCCACCGCCTGCGCGATGCCTTCCGGCGTGATGCGCCCGGCCTTGAACAGCGCGCCCGCCGCCACCATCCGCGCCAGCGGATCGGCGACGGCGGCCAGCTGGCCGCCGCCGAGCACCGGGCGGTGCTGTTCGGGCAGCAGCGCCGCGTTCAAGCCCTGCCAGCGGCCGGCCAGGTAGTCGGCATAGGCGCGCTGCTCCGCCGTGACGTCCGCCGCCAGCGCCGCGTAGCCGGGACAAAGGTCGAACACCAGACTGGCCGCGTGGGCGGCGCAGCGCACCAGCTCGACCTGGGCCACGTGGTCCGGTCGGCCGGTGGCCGTGGTCTCCAGGCGAGCACGGCGGAATTCGGCCTCGGCCGCGGCGCTGTTGCCCTTCAGGTAGTCGTCGGTGAAGGCGTCGAGCGAGCCCTTGGCGTTGGCCTGCCAGTCGGGCGGCAAGGGCTTGCTGCCGCAGCCCGCCAGCAATGCCAGGATCAATACGGGAACGAATCTCATGGCAGCTTGATCTCCTGGTTGCTGCGGGCGAAAGGCCATTTGCGGTTGATCTCGTCGACCAGGCGGTTTACCTTGCGCAGGCTGGCGTCGACCTCGCCGCGCAGCGCGCCCAGGTCCTGGGTGGCGACGCGCGCATTGGCGCCCACGGCCTGGGCCTCGACCAGCACGGCGTCCACCTTCTTCAAGGTGTCGCTGGCATCCTTCAGCACCACGTTGAGCTGCTGGATGGCGGCCTGGCTGTCGTCCATCACGCCGTTCTTGCCGAACACCCGCGTGTCGGCCTTGGCCAGGATGGCGTTCACGCGGTCGAGCGCCTCGCCCAGCTTGCGCGCTTCCTCGTCCCCGCCCAGCACCCCGCCCAGCACGCCGTACTTGCCGGACATGCGGCCGGTCACCGCCTGGATGTTGGCCAGGCTGGCGTTGATGTCGGATTCCGACGCGGTCATGGTCTCGAGGTTTTCCAGCAGCTGGCGCGCGGTGGCGACGATGCGCGGGATCTCGGCGGTGGCGTCGCCGCGCAGCACGGTGCGGGTGGCGTCGGGCGGCAGCGGCGGATCATTGAGCAGGCCGGTGTAGGCGCGCAGCCGGGTTTCGCCCACGATGCTCGACTCCAGGGTGAACACGCTCGAGGTGCGCAGCCACTTGGCGTCCTTGCTCTGGACGTCGACCAGGATCTGCACCTTGCCGTCCGGGGCCAGGTCGACCTGGCGCACGCGCCCGATCGGGAAGCCGGCGAAGGTCATGTCCATGCCCGGGATCACGCCCGAGGAATCGTCGGTGACCAGGGTCAGGCGCTGGGTCGGCTCGAACACGCCGCGCGCGTACATCACGTACAGCACGAAGCCGGCGATCAGGGCGCCGACCAGCACCAGCAGGATGATGGCCTTGGCTTCGACATGGGCGGGTTCGTCGGGTTGGGCTTCCGTCATGGACTTCCTTCGTTCAGATATATTTGAGTGCGAGCGAGGCCGCCTCGATCACCAATAGCACGAACAGCAGGCGCAGCGCGCCCGGCTGGACGGTGGAGACGACGCGGCGCGGATAACGCTGCAGCTCCAGGATGGCGGCGGTCGGGATCAGGGCCACGGCCAAGCCGAACAGCACGGTCTTGAGCACGAAGCCGGCCGTCACCACCGGCTCGAACACGCGCCCGACAGTGCGGGTGTAGTCGAAGATGCCCCAGGGCGACAGGCCGTAGACGTTCAGGTAGGCCAGCACCAGCATGACGGTGGAGGTGACCATCGCCAGGCTGAGAACCGCGACCGCGTTGGCGATCAGCTGGGGCACCAGGTCGCGCCGCACCCGGCGCAGGGCTTCGTCGCTGGCGGCCTGCGGCGACAACCCGGCGCGCGCCAGGCCCAGGGCCGAGGCGTCGAAGGCCATGCCGGCGCGCAGGGCGACGAACATGGCGGCGGACAGGGGGATGAGTTCGAGCACCAGCACCCGCACCACCATCTCCAGGGCGTAGTGCGACAGGCCATAGCTCTTGGCGGTGACCAGCACGATGCGGATGATCACCAGGCCGACCAGGGCCGAGGCGAGCGTAAACCAGGGCAGCACCTGCCAGGTGCTGGCATAGATGTAGCGCGAGGCCGCGAGCCGGTTGGCGCGGTGGTAGGTCGAGGGCGACAGCGCCATCACGACCGCGACCGCGCCCAGGTGGACCATGTACCACCAGCTGCGCAGGTAGCGCGCGACGGCGAGTCCCCAGAGGCTGGGGCGGGCTGCGAGGTTGAGGGTTCGGCGCATGGAACGAATGATACTGGTTTGGCAACGGTTTGCGGGAGCTTACAGCAACAGGATGGGCTATCGGCATGCTTCGAACCTGGGTCCCGGCGAAGGCCGGAACAATGCCACTGGCATTGTTCCGCCTAAGTTTGCGTGAAGACCCCTACTGCCTCCTCGCCTCCACCACCCCCGACACCTCTCCTATCGCCCCCAGCGCCTTCTGCAACTGCGCCGTCGCGCCGATCTCCACCGTGAACACCATGCGCGCCTGTCCCTTGGCGCTCTGGGTATTCACCCCGGTCACATTGATCTTCTCGCGCGAGAACACCTCGGAGATATCGCGCAGCAGTCCCTGCCGGTCCTGGGCCAGGATGAACAGGTCGACCGGGTATACGGTGTCGTTCCCGGCCAGCCCCCATTCGGTCTCGATCACCCGCTCCGGCGCCTTGGCCTGCATTTCGGCGAAGTTCTTGCAGGTCAGCCGGTGGATCGACACGCCCTTGCCGCGCGTGACGAAGCCGACGATCGGGTCCGGCGGCGCGGGCTTGCAGCATTTGGCCAGCATGGTCATCAGGCCTTCGGTGCCCACCACCAGCACGCCCGACTTGGCGCCCTGCTCCACGCTCGAGGCGCGGCTCTTGCTGATGACGGCGGCGTCTTCCTGCGGCGCCGGTTCGCCGCCTTCGTGCAGGGCGGCTTCCACGTGGCGCAGGCTGAACTTCTCCTTGCCCACCTGGATGAACAGGTCGTCCACCTTGGCAAAGCCCAGCTTGTGCGCCAGCGCTTCCAGGTTGACCGCGGTCTTGCCCTCGCGCTGGAGCGACTTCTCGACCAGCGCCCGGCCCTGGGCCAGGGTCTCGGCCAGCTCCTGGGCGTGGAACCAGGCCCGGATCTTGGTGCGGGTGCGGCTCGACACCGTGTAGCCGGGGCTGAGCCAGTCGCGCGACGGGCCCTGGCTGCCGCTGCCGCCCTTGGCCGTGATGATCTCGCAGGTCTGGCCGTTCTTCAGCGGGGTGTTGAGCGGCACCATGACGCCGTCGATCTTGGCGCCGCGGCAGCGGTGCCCGACCTCGCTGTGCAGGTGGTAGGCGAAGTCGATCGGCGTGGCGCCCACCGGCAGCTCCAGCACCCGCGCCTGCGGCGTGAGCACGAAGATGCGGTCGTCCAGGGTCGCAGCCTTGAGCTTTTCCACCCATTCGCGCTGCAGGTCCTCCTGGCCGGCCACCACGTCGGCGACGTCGCTTTTCCAGGCCAGCAGCTGGCGCAGCCAGGCGATCTTCTCGTCGTACTTCTGGCTCTTGAAGTTCGACCCGCCCTCTTCCTTGTAGCGCCAGTGGGCGGCGATGCCGTATTCGGCGAAGTTGTGCATCTCCTGGGTGCGGATCTGCACTTCCAGCGGACGCCCGTCCTCGGCCGTCACCACCGTGTGCAGCGACTGGTAGCCGTTGGGCTTGGGGCGCGAGATGTAGTCGTCGAATTCCTTCGGGATCGGGGTCCAGATGTTGTGGACCACGCCCAGCACGGTATAGCAGGTCTTCACGTCCGCCACGATCACGCGGAAGGCGCGCACGTCATACAGGTCGGTGAAGTCGAGTTCCTTGCCGCGCATCTTGTTGAAGATGCTGTAGATGTGCTTGGGACGCCCCGACACCTCGGCCTTGACGCCGGCTGCGGCCAACTCCTCCTGCAGCCTGGCGATCGAGGACGCCACGAAGCCTTCGCGCTGCATGCGCTTTTCTTCGAGCATCTTGGCGATGCGCTTGTAGGTCTCGGGTTCGATGAAGCGGAAGGACAGGTCTTCCAGCTCCCACTTGAGCTGCCAGACGCCGAGGCGGTTCGCCAGCGGCGCATAGAAGTCCAGCACCTCGCGCCCGTAGGCGTGGGTGACCTCGTCGAAGCGTTTCTGCTCGGCGAAATAGCGCAGGGTGGCCGCGCAGGAGGCCAGGCGCATCAGCACCACGCGCATGTCCGAGGCCATCGCGAGCAGCATCTTGCGCAGGGTTTCCACCTGCTGGGCCGCCTGCTGGGCGGCGTTCTTGCCGCTGCCCACCGGCGCCTGGACCGCGGTCAGGTCGCGCAGGCGGATCAGCTGGAACAGCCCGCGCACCAGGTCGGCGACTTCCTGGCCGAAGCGCTCCTCGAGTTTCGCGGCGGCGGCCGGGTCGAAGGTCGCCAGCTCGAACAGCAGGCCGGCGATGCGGGTCTCGGTGTCGGTGCGCAGGTAGGCCAGCGTGCCCGCCACGCCCAGCGAAAACTCGAACGCGTTCTGCCCGGACGTGGCCAGGCGTTCGCCATAGGCGTCGCTGGCGTAGTCGAGCGCGGCGTTCACGCGCGCGCAGTCATCAAGGCTCAATCCCTGGACCAGCTGGGCCCGGGCGTCGCCGAGTGCGGCGGTCGATACCATCCCGGCTTAGCGCAGCGCGGCGGTGATGCAGACCTCCACCAGGCATGCGGGGTTGGCCAGCTTGGCTTCCACGGTGGCGCGCGGCGGGGTATGGCCCTGGGCGACCCATTCGTCCCACACGGCGTTCATGCCGGCGAAGTTGGCCATGTCGGAGATGAAGATCTGGCACATCAGGATGCAGGACTTGTCGCTGCCCGCCTCGCCCAGCAGGCGGTCGACGTGGCCCAGCACCTCGCGCATCTGGCCCTCGATGCCCTGGGCGGTGTCTTCGGCGATCTGGCCGGCCAGGTAGATGGTGCCGTTGTGGATGGCGATTTCGGAGAGGCGCTTGCCGACGTGGATACGTTTGATTTCCATGATTGCTTTCGTAAAGTTGGCTGCTCGGGTCAGCCGGTGAAAAATTCTCGCGCGATGGCGATCTGGGATGCCTGGATGAAGGTGGGAGCGTGGCCCACGCCCGGGATCTCGACCAGGCGCGGCTTGGGTCCGCGCGCCGTCATCTCGGCCGCGGTCTCGCGCGACAGCAGGTCGGAGTGCTCGCCGCGCACCAGCAGGGTCGGGCAGCGGATCGCATCCCAGGCCGCCCACAGCTGGGCTTCGTCGCTGGCGGCGCGCTCGGGCGTGATAGCCTTGAACGGCTGGGCCAGGCCCAGGTCGTAGTGGCGCACCCACTGGCCGTCGGGCTCCTGGCGCAGCACGTCGCTGGACAGCTTGAACCATTCTTCCTCGGTATGCGGGCCGAAGGACATCGACACCGCCTTCACGTATTCCGCCCCGGCCTCGAAGCTGGGGAAACGAATGTCCTGGCCGATGTATTCGCCGATGCGCTGCATGGCGCCCTGGTCGAGCACGGGCCCGATATCGTTGACCAGCATGCGGCTCACGGGCGTGCCCTCCAGCGAGGCCAGCATCATGCCGATGAGTCCGCCCATCGAGGTGCCGAACCAGTGCACCTCGCGCGCGTCGCCCGGCGCGGTGACGCGTGCGATCAGGGTCACCATGTCGGCCACGTACTGCGGGATCACGTAATGGGACGGGTCGCGCAGCCGCTCGGAGCGTCCGCGCCCGGCGATGTCCGGGCAGACCACGCGGTAGCGGTCGCACAGCGCGCGCGCCAGATGGTCGAAGTCGTCGCCGACCCGGGTGACGCCGTGCACGCACACGAGGACCTTGGGGTTGTGCGGGTCGCCCCATTCCTTGTACGCGACCCGGTGCAGGCCCGCAGGCGAACTGCACTGCACGCTCTTCAAGCTGGGTTCAGACATGGGGCTGCTCCATATGACAAGATTGTTCGCTTCTCTACACTGCAATGCAACATTTTACCGTTCAATGCGATTAGAATTCTACCAATTCTGAGGAAGCTTCCCGATCACCCTTCACATTCGCCATAGAGGACACAATGGATTCCAAGATGTTAGTGGGCAAGACAGCTCTCGTTACCGGTTCGACCTCGGGCATCGGCCTGGGTATCGCACGCTCGCTGGCCGAGCAAGGCGCGAATATCGTCTTCAACGGATTCGGCGACGCCCAGCAGATCGAGAAGCTCTACACCGACATCGGCGCGGAATTCGGCGTCCAGACCGCCTACCACAATGCCGACATGTCGAAGCCGGACCAGATCGAGGCCATGATGAAGTTCGCGGCGGACAAGTTCGGCGGCGTCGATATCCTGGTCAACAACGCCGGCATCCAGCACGTGGCGCCGGTCGAGGAATTCCCGGTCGAGAAGTGGGACGCCATCCTCGCCATCAACCTTACCTCGGCCTTCCATACCACCCGCCTGGCGCTGCCCGGCATGAAGCAGAAGAACTGGGGCCGCATCATCAACCTGGCCTCGGTGCACGGCCTGGTGGGCTCGGCCCAGAAGTCGGCCTATGTGGCCGCCAAGCACGGCCTGGTGGGCTTCACCAAGGTCACCGCGCTGGAACTCGCCACGACCGGCGTGACCTGCAACGCGATCTGCCCGGGCTGGGTGCTGACCCCGCTGGTCCAGAAGCAGGTCGACGACCGCGCCGCGCGCGACAAGCTGAGCAACGACGATGCGCGCCGCGCCCTGCTGGCGGAAAAGCAGCCGTCGGGCGAGTTCGTCACGCCCGAGGAACTGGGCGCGCTGGCCGTGTTCTTCTGCAGCCCGGCCGGCAGCCAGGTGCGCGGCGTGGCCTGGAACATGGACGGCGGCTGGGCGGCGCAGTAAGTTAGCGCGCCCCGGCTGAGTTCGCTATGATGCGGTCTCGATAACAACAACGAGACCACCACCATGCGGACCTGGGCACAGTCGCTGCTTCTAGTTTCCTCCCTCTTCTGCGCCGGACTGGCCCACGCGGCAGACCGGCGCCCCATCCTGATCACCCCCGAACGCGTCTGGACCGGCGACGGCGCGCCCCAGCGCGGCTGGGCCGTGCTGGTCGCGAACGGCCGCATCGCGGCCGCCGGCCCGGCCGACAAGCTCCAGGCGCCGCAGGACGCCGAACGCATCGACCTGCCCGGCAAGACCCTGATCCCGGGCATGATCGACCTGCACTCGCACGTACTGCTGCACCCGTATAACGAGACCACCTGGGACGACCAGGTGATCAAGGAACCGGTCGCCTACCGCATCATGCTGGCCGCGAAGCATGCCGCCGACACGCTGCAGGCCGGCTTCACCACCCTGCGCGACCTCGGCACCGAAGGCGCCGACTACGCCGACGCCGGCATCAAGCGCGCCATCGAGGAAGGCGTGGCGCCGGGCCCGCGCCTGCTGATCGCCACCAAGGCCATCGTCGCCAGCTACAGCTACGGCCCGGCCGAAAAGAACTACCGTCCCGACATGGAGCTGCCCTACGGCGCCCAGCCTGCCACCGGCATCGACGAAGTGACCAGGGCGGTGCGCGAACAGTCCGCGCGCGGCGCCGACTGGATCAAGTTCTATGCCGACTACCGCACCGGCGTCGACGGCAGCGCGCGTCCGACCTTCACGATGGACGAGATGAAGGCCATGGTCGCCGCCGCCCATGTCACCGGCCGCAAGGTGGCCGCCCACGCCAGCAGCGACGACGCGATCCGGATGGCGGTGCTGGCCGGCGTCGACACCATCGAGCACGGCTACGGCGCATCGGAAGCCACCTTCAAGCTGATGAAGGAGCGCGGCGTCGCCTATATCCCGACCTTGACGGCGCCGGAAGCGATCGGCGAATACTTCCAGAAGCACGTGCGCGGCGGCACACCGACGCCGTCGATGCAGCAGGCCCACGACGCCTTCCGCCTGGCGCGGCGCCTGGGCGTGACCATCGGCCACGGCAGCGACGTCGGCGTGTTCGCGCACGGCACCAATGCGCGCGAGCTGGCCTGGATGGTCAAACTCGGCATGACGCCGCTCGAGGCGATGCGCTCGGCCACCAGCGTGGCGGCGGGCATCCTCGGCAAGTCGAAGGAGCTCGGCCAGATGAAGCCAGGCATGCTGGCCGACGTGGTGGCGGTCGACGGCGATCCGACCGCGGACATCGGCGCCTCGGCCAAGGTGAGCTTCGTGATGAAGGGCGGCGCGGTCTACCGCCGTCAATAGCTGTGTGCGCCAGTAGAACACCTCTACTCCAGAACTGCCCAAACCGACATGAAGACTCCAGCATCACTCCTGCTGTTACTGGCACTCGCGTCGACCGACGCGTCCGCATGCAGCTGCGTCGCCCGGACCCTGGATGATTTTATCGCCAACTCCGACTCGATTCATGTCGCCCACCTCCAGCAGGCCAAGCTGGTGAAGGGCGGAAGCGGTCGAGAGTGGCCAAGTGTCGAAGCCAGCTTCGAGGTCCGCAACACCTTGAAAGGCAAAGCACGCACACGGAAGCTGACCCTCAAGACGGGTATGGGAGGCGGCGATTGCGGCATACCGATGACGGTCGCGGAGACCTACATCCTGTTCCTGGAGAAGGGCCAGACCGACATAGGCATCTGCGATGGTTCGGGTCCCATGTACGGCTTGGAGGAGGACGAGGTCAGCGCGAAAGTGAAAGCGGCCATGGCGAAACGTCCTGCGAGTTCACGCAAGCAGTAGCTCATCCAAAGGCAGCGCCGGCTGCCCGCGCAAGGACGCGCTGGATGCGGAATACGGCGGATGTGGACGCGTCGAGACTCGCGTAGCGCCTACGTAGTTCCCCTTATCGGCGCTGGCGTTTGGCCGGATCCGGGTCGCTTCCCGCTTGCGGATTTCCACAATAGCTATGCATGCGAAATTCAACGAAGATGGCACGACCACCAACCTCGTTGAAGAGTTGTCATGAAAAAGCCTTTTTACAAAATCCTGTATGTCCAGGTGCTGTTCGCCATCTTCGTCGGCGTACTGCTCGGGGTGTTCCACCCTGAACTGGGCACCAAGATGAAGCCATTGGGAGACGGCTTCATCAAACTGATCAAGATGATCATCGCTCCGGTGATTTTCTGTACCGTCGTCGCCGGTATCGCCGGCATGCAGGACATGAAGAAGATCGGCCGCGTCGGCGGCAAGGCGCTGCTCTACTTCGAGGTCGTATCGACCTTCGCGCTCGCCATCGGCCTGGTCGTGGCCAACGTCGTCAAGCCGGGCGCCGGCTTCAACGTCGATCCGGCCCACCTGGATACCAAGTCGATCGCGCAGTACACCGAGAAGGCGCACAGCCAGAGCACGGTGGACTTCATCATGAACATCATCCCGAACACCTTCGTCGATGCCTTCGCCAAGGGCGACATCCTGCAGGTGCTCCTGATCGCCATCCTGTTCGGCTTCTCGCTGTCGATGATGGGCGAACGCGGCCGTCCGGTCACCAAGCTGATCGAAGACTTCTCGCACGTGATCTTCGGCGTCGTGAACATCGTCATGAAAGTCGCCCCGATCGGCGCCTTCGGCGCGATGGCCTTCACCATCGGCAAGTACGGCCTCGATTCGCTGCTGCCGCTGGCCAAGCTGATGGGTTCCTTCTACCTCACCTGCTTCCTGTTCGTGGCCGTGGTGCTGGGCGCCATCGCCAAGATGACCGGCTTCTCGATCTTCAAGTTCATCTCCTACATCAAGGAAGAACTGCTGATCGTGCTGGGCACCAGCTCGTCCGAAAGCGCCCTGCCAGCCCTGATGCGCAAGCTGGAAAAGCTGGGCTGCTCCAAGCCCGTGGTGGGCCTGGTCGTGCCGACCGGCTACTCGTTCAACCTGGACGGCACCAACATCTATATGACGATGGCGGCCCTGTTCGTGGCCCAGGCGACCAACACCGACCTGACCCTGACCCAGGAACTGACCATCCTGTTCGTCGCCATGCTGACCTCGAAGGGCGCGTCCGGCATCACCGGCGCCGGCTTCATCACCCTGGCTGCGACCCTGGCCGTGGTGCCGACCATCCCGGTGGCGGGCATGGCCCTGATCCTCGGCATCGACCGCTTCATGAGCGAATGCCGCGCCCTGACCAACTTCGTCGGCAACGGCGTGGCGACGGTGGTGGTGTCGAAGTGGGAGAAGGAACTCGATGTCAGCCGCATGGACGAAGTCCTGAACGGCCGCCTCGCCATCGAGGACGACAAGAGCCTGAAGGAAGTGCGCGAAGCGGCCTGATCGCCTGCGCCCTCCCCGAAAAGACCGCACCCGAGGGTGCGGTCTTTTTTTATGGCGCTGTCCGCGTTAAGTGTAGAAATTGAACTGCCGAGTTCCGTCCTTGTCCAAGTGTCGTTAATCGATGTCGACGGCGGAGGGCGGAAATGGAAGGCAGGCGATTCACGAAGTGGTTGCGGCAACTCCCGTTGCTTTCCAAAAATCAGCGCGGCAGACTCCTGGAGATGCTGACGCCGGCGCTCGGACTGGACCGGCTCTGCGAAGCGATCGAAGGAATGGACGGGCCGGCGCCCTGCTGCCCGGCGTGCAAGGCCGAGCGGCCTTATCGGCATGGCCGGAACCGCGGCCTGCAGCGCTATCGCTGTCGCGCATGCGGCAAGACCTTTACTGCCCTGAGCGGCACGCCGCTGTCGCGCCTGCGCCATCGCGCCAAATGGCTCGATTACCTCGACAAGATGCTCGACGCCAACAGCGTACGCGCCGCGGCCAAGGCGGTCGGCATGCACCGGAGCACGAGCTTTCGCTGGCGTCACCGCTTCCTGGAGCTTGCCAAACACGACAGGCCGCAGCGCCTGAACGGCATCACCGAAGCCGACGAGCTGTTCCTGCTCGAATCGCAAAAGGGCTCGCGCGAGCTGAACCGCCCGGCGCGCCGGCGCGGTGGGGTGGCCTCCACGCGCGGCATCTCGCACGAGCATGTTTGCGTGCTGGTTGCCCGCGACCGCACCGGGCAAACACACGATTTCGTCACCGGCCGGGGCGCGGTGACGAAGAAGCAGTTGTTCCGGGATCTACTGCCCGTGCTCGATCCGGACGTGCTGCTGGTGACCGATGCGCATGCCGCCTACCGGGCTTTCGCGCGCGAAGCCGGCATTTCTCACGAATGCGTCAACCTGCGCGCCGGCGAGCGCGTACGCGGAGCGGTCCATGTACAGAACGTGAACGCCTACGACCGGCGCTTCCGGCAATGGCTGGCGCGCTTTCACGGCGTCGCCTCGCGTTACCTGCCGAACTACCTGGGCTGGCAATGGGCGCTGGACGGCGCGCGCATCGCTTCGCCTGAGCGATTCCTACGAGCGGCGATGGGCCTCTTCCACACGTAACAGCGACAGCGCCTTTTTTATGCGTTCCGCTTGAAGAAAGTTGTAGACACATCGGTCTAGACCAACTAATCTAGACCCCGTGCACACATTTCAAGAGGATCCCATGCCCCGCCCCGCCGACGCCCCCAAGCCCACGCCCGCCGAACTCGACCTGCTGCAAGTGCTGTGGCCTCTGGGCTCCGCCACCGCCAAGCAGGTGCACGAGGACATGCTCAAGACGCGGCCCGACGTGACCTACGCCACCGTGCTGCGCCTCATGCAAGTCATGCACGGCAAGGGCCTGCTGATCCGCGACGAAAGCGAGCGTTCCCACGTCTACGCTCCCGCCCATGCGCGCGATGCGCTGCAGACCAACCTACTGCAAGACCTGATGCAGCGCGCCTTCGCCGGCTCGGCCAAGGCCCTGGTGCTGGCGGCGCTCAAGAGCGGCATCTCCAGGAAGGAGCGCGACGAGATCGAGCGGCTCCTGCGCGAAGACAAGCCGGAGAGCAAGGAATGAACGCCGCCGTCGTGGTGAGCGCGATCGGCTGGACCCTGGTCGATTTCCTGTGGCAAGGTGCGCTGGTGGCCTGCCTCACCGCCGCTGCGCTGGGCATGTTGCGCCACGCGCGTCCGGAGCAGCGTTACCTGGCGGCCTGCATCGGCCTGCTCGCCTGCGTGCTGTGGCCGTCGGCGACGCTGGTGCAGCGCCTGCAGGAGGTGGGCGCCGAGCATGCGGACGCCTTCCTGCGGACCGGCCGCGCCGGCGGTGGATCGGCCAGCGGCATCGGCTGGGAGCCCCTGGTGCAAGACCACCTGGCGTGGATCGTGCTCGGCTGGGCCGCCTGCGCCGCCCTGCTCTCCCTGCGCATGGTGGCGGGCCTGCTGTGGATCCGCCGCGCCGCCGCGCGCGAACCGGTCGACGCCCTCTGGCAGGCGCGCCTGCAGCGCCTGGCCGAACAGCTCGGCATCACGCGCAGCGTGCGCTTGCGCGTTGTCGCCCATCTGGCCAGCCCGATCACGGCCGGCTGGTGGCGTCCGGTCGTGCTGGTGCCCGCCGCGCTGGTGTCGGGCATGGCGCCCAATCTGCTGGAAGCATTGCTGGCGCACGAACTGGCCCATGTCAAACGCCACGACTACCTGGTCAACCTGGTCCAGAACGTCGTGGAGACCCTGCTGTTCTATCACCCTGCCGTGTGGTGGCTGTCGCACCGCATCCGCACCGAGCGTGAGCAGATCGCAGATGATATCGCAGCAAGGACGCTCGGCGAACCGCGGCGCCTGGCCCTTGCGCTTTCCGAACTGGAGAAACTCCAGTTTTCAACCCACCACCTGGCCCAAGCGGCCAACGGAGGAGATCTTATGTCACGCATCACACGCTTGCTACGTCCCGAAACGCGGGTGTCGAACTGGAAGGCGGCCATTCCCGCACTGGCGCTGGCGGCCATGAGCATCGGTGCATTCGCCCATGCCGCACCGCCCACGCCGAAGAAGCCGGATACCCATGCCCTGCTCGATTTCGCTTCCTGCGCCAAGCCGGTCTACCCGAAGGACTCGCTCGCGCAAAAGCAGGTAGGCACGGTCGAGCTGGACTTCCTGGTCGCGGCCGACGGCAAGGCGAAGGAAGCCAAGGTCGCCGTAAGCTCGGGCCATCCCGCCCTGGATGAGGCAGCCCGCAGCGCCATCTCGCTGTGCCGCTTCTACCCGGCGCGGACCGCCGGACATCCGGTCGAATCATGGGCCAAGGTCAAGTACGTGTGGTCCCTGGACTAAGCTGACTTTGCCGGCGAGGACGCTCGCCGGACAGGTCTGGGCGGCGCATGCCGCCCTTTTTGTTTTCCCCTCCTGCTCGCAGGCCCGCAAGCAAGCGCCGCCGCAGGCGAGCAAGGCGGCAAGCGCTCTCGCATGGCCATCGTCAAGCCCGAAAAGCAAACAGCCCGCGCGATCGCTCGGCGGGCTGTCGGTCCGGGCGGCCGCTGCCGCCCCCTTTCACAGGATCAGACCGCCGATACGTCCAGCTCGCAGCCGGTCGCCGCCAGGACATCGTCCTTGCTGACGCCAGGCGCCAGTTCGACCAGCTTGAGGCCGGTGTCGGTCACGTCCATCACGCCCAGGTCGGTGATGATGCGGTCCACCACGCCCACGCCGGTCAGCGGCAGGTCGCACTTCTTGAGGATCTTGTGCGAGGTCGAGCCATCCTTGGCGGTGGCGACATGTTCCATCACCACGACCACGCGCTTGACGCCGGCCACCAGGTCCATCGCGCCGCCCATGCCTTTGACCATCTTGCCCGGAATCATCCAGTTGGCCAGGTCGCCGCGCTCGGACACCTGCATCGCACCCAGGATCGCCAGGTTGATCTTGCCGCCGCGGATCATGCCGAAGGAATCGGCCGAGCTGAAGTAGGCTGCGCCCGGCAGCGCCGTCACGGTCTGCTTGCCGGCGTTGATCAGGTCGGCGTCGACTTCCGCTTCCGTCGGGAAGGGGCCGATGCCGAGCAGGCCGTTCTCCGACTGCAGGAAGACCTCGATATCCTTCGGTACGTAGTTGGCGACCAGGGTCGGCAGGCCGATCCCCAGGTTCACGTAGAAGCCGTCCTGCAGCTCTTGCGCCGCGCGGGCGGCCATTTCATCACGAGTCCATGCCATGTTCTTGTCTCCGAAGTGATTCTCTAGTTCGCGCGCACGGTGCGCTGTTCGATGCGCTTTTCCGGCGTCGGGTTGTGGACGATGCGGTGCACGAAGATGCTCGGGGTGTGCACCTGGTCCGGATCGATCTCGCCGATCTCGACCAGCTTCTCGACTTCCACGATGCAGATCTTGCCCGCGGTGGCCACGTTGGGGTTGAAGTTGCGCGCGGTCTTGCGGAACACCAGGTTGCCCGCCTTGTCGGCCATGTAGGCCTTGACCAGGGACACGTCCGGCACCAGCGCACGCTCCATCACGTAGTGCTCGCCGTCGAACTCGCGGGTTTCCTTGCCGTCGGCCACGATGGTGCCGTAGCCGGTCTTGGTGTAGAAGGCCGGGATGCCTGCGCCGCCGGCGCGCAGCTTCTCGGCCAGCGTGCCTTGCGGGGTGAATTCGAGTTCCAGTTCGCCGGCCAGGAACTGGCGCGCGAACTCCTTGTTTTCGCCCACGTAGGAGGCGATCATCTTCTTGATCTGACGCGTTTCCAGCAGCTGGCCAAGGCCGAAACCGTCCACGCCGGCATTGTTGGAAATGGCAGTGAGGTTCTTCACGCCGGAGTCGCGCAGCGCTTCGATCAGCGCTTCCGGAATGCCGCACAGGCCGAAGCCGCCGACGGCGATGGTCTGGCCGTCTTGAACGATACCGGCCAGGGCCGACTTCGCATCAGGATACACTTTGTTCATACCCGTCCCTTTTATAAATTAAGCCGAACAGCTCTTCTATACTGCAAGAGTAGATTCTCAGCATAAAATAGCCGACACCGAAGTTCAATACCGTAGAAATACGGGCCACCGCCGATGAACACAGCAGTCGACCCAGCTCAGACCACCCCATCTTACGCGATCGATTACGAAATGATTTTCCAGCACGCGCCGGTCGGCATGTGCGTTTCGGTCGACCGCGTGGTCCAGTCCTGCAACGAAGCCCTGGCCTCGATGTTCGGCTATGCGTGCGGGCAACTCGACGGGCAATCGTTCAGCGTGCTCTATCCGACGATGGACGAATTCCTGCGCACCGGCGACCGCATCATCCCGATCATGAACGCCAGGGGGCGCTATTCGGACGAGCGCATCATGCGCCGCGCCAGCGGCGAGCTGTTCTGGTGCCACGTGACCGGACGCGCCCTCGATCCGGCCCAACCGCTGGGCGCGGGGGTCTGGACCTTCGAGGATGTGAGCGAAAAGCGGCCGGTGACCGCGGAACTCACGCCGCGCGAGCGCGAGATCGCGGCTTTGCTGGTTGAAGGGAAGACCAGCAAGATGATCGCGCGGGACACGGATTTGTCGCCTCGGACGGTGGAGATGCACCGGGCCAGCCTGATGAGGAAGTTCGCGGCGTCGACCTCGTCGGAGCTCGTACACAAGCTGGTAGGAGTGACGCGGTAGCGGCCGCAGCGGGGATCCAAGTTTGTCTGATCAGCTGTATAAAAAATTCATTCAGCAACAGGCAACTGGGCCTTCAACACCTCCGGCAGCGGCGCCGACTTCTGCTTCGCGAAGTCGACCCACACCATTTTGGCCAGCCCTTCGGCATGCAGCTCGCCCGCCTGGCCGTCCGCGCCCACCAGGCGAATCTCGTGCGACATCTCGACGCTCGAGCGCCCCGGCGGCGCCACGAAGGTACGCACCTCGATCTCGCCCGGATAGGTCAGCTGCTTCAGGAAATTCATCGAAGCATTAACGACCACCGGCCCTTCCCCGCGCGGCTCTGGCAGGCCACCCACGCTTTCCAGCCACGCGATGCGCGCCGACTCGATATACCGGAAATAGTTGGTGTTGTTGACGTGACCCATGGCGTCCATGTCGCCCCAGCGGATAGGCATGCGCATCGCATGCACGAACTTCTTACTGCTCATTGCTTCCTTTGTTTCCACACGCTTGTTGCGCCGCGCAGTGCGGCGCCGGTTGCGGCGCTGGCAGCGCCGATTACTGCGCCGTCATCCCGTCATCGGCCGTGATGATGGCGCCATTGATAAAGTGGGCTTCCTCCGCCGCCAGCAGCAGCAGCAGCCCGTCGAGGTCTTCCGGCTTGCCGGGACGCTTGCGCGGCAAGGCGTCGATCAGCTTGCGGCCCTGTTCGGTATCGAAATAGTCCTCGTTCATTTCGGTCGAGATGTAGCCGGGACAAATCGCGTTCACGTTGATCCCGTACTTGCCCCACTCGACCGCCATCGCCTTGGTCATCTGCACCACGGCGGCCTTGCTCATGCAGTACACGCCGATCTGCGGCAGCACCCGCAAGCCCGCCACCGACGCGATGTTGACGATGCGGTGCTGCTTGCGCGGATCGCCCTTGGCGCGCGCGATCATGCGCTTGGCCGTCTGCTGGGCGACGAAGAAGGCCCCGCGCAGGTTGGTGTCCATGATGTAGGCGTAGTCGTCTTCGCTCACGTCGAGCAGTTTCTGGGTCGCCGACACCCCGGAGTTGTTGACCAGGATGTCGATCGGCCCGGCCTCGGTCTCGGCATGCGCGATCGCGGCCTTGATGCTGTCCAGGTCGGTGACGTCCAGGCGCACCACGTGGGCCGCGCCGCCGTCGGCCTCGATCTCCGCCCGCAATTCCTTGAGCCGCTCGACCCGCCGCGAGGCCAGCACCACCTGCGCGCCCGCCCCCGCCAGCGCCTTGGCGAAGCGCGCGCCCAGGCCGCTGGAAGCACCGGTCACCATTGCAATCTTGCCTTCGAAATTAACTTCAATCCCCACGGATGGCTCCCCGGCGCGATGCCGCGCGACCTTGTTGCGAAGCCATCATCATTACACAAAACATCAGTATTAGATTGCCGCATCTAATATTGCCTTTAAAATGGCGGCCGGAGTTGCAATCGGCAGAAAAAAACCGCACACTCGTGCTTATTTTACAGATTCTTATAAAAACCATGACAGAGCCAATCAATATTCTCGAACAATACGGACCGCGTGAAGCGATGGAGTACGACGTGGTCATCGTCGGCGGAGGCCCGGCGGGCCTGTCGGCGGCGATCCGGCTGAAGCAGCTGGCCGCGGAAAAGGGCCAGGAAGTATCGGTCTGCGTATTGGAAAAAGGCAGCGAGGTCGGCGCCCACATCCTGTCGGGCGCCGTCATGGACCCGCGCGCGCTGGACGAGCTGATCCCCGACTGGAAGGAAAAAGGCGCCCCGCTCAACACCGCCGTCACCGAAGACCGCGTGCTGTTCCTGACCGAGACCAAGTCCTACGCCACCCCGTCGTTCGCGATTCCGAAGGCTCTGACCAATCATGGCAACTACGTGATCTCGCTCGCCAACGTGGTGCGCTGGCTGGGCCAGCAGGCAGAAAGCCTGGGCGTCGAGATCTTCCCCGGCTTCCCGGCCGCCGAGATCCTGTACAACGAGGATGGCTCGGTCAAGGGCGTCGCCACCGGCAACATGGGCGTCAAGCGCGATGGCGAGCCTGGCCCGGATTTCCAGCTCGGCATGGAGCTGCACGCCAAGTACACGCTGTTCGCCGAAGGCTCGCGCGGCCACCTCGGCAAGCAGCTGATGGCCAGGTATGACCTGAACAAGGGCAAGGACCCGCAAACCTACGGCATCGGCATCAAGGAACTGTGGGAAATCGATCCGGCCAAGCACAAGCCCGGCCTGGTGATCCACACCGCCGGCTGGCCGCTGGACAACAGCACCTATGGCGGCTCCTTCCTCTACCACCTGGAAAACAACCAGGTCGCGGTGGGCTTCGTGGTCGGCCTGGCCTACCAGAACCCCTACCTGTCGCCCTACGAGGAATTCCAGCGCTACAAGACCCACCCGGCGATCCGCCACTTCTTCGAAGGCGGCAAGCGCATCTCCTACGGCGCGCGCGCCATCACGGCAGGGGGTTTACAGTCCTTGCCCAAGACCGTGTTCCCGGGCGGCGCGCTGATCGGCTGCGACGCCGGCTTCCTGAACACCAGCCGCATCAAGGGCAGCCACGCCGCGATCAAGACCGGCATGCTGGCCGCGGAAAGCGCCTTCGACGCACTCGCCGCCGGCCGCCAGGGCGACGAACTGAGCGCCTATCCGGAAGCCTTCGAGAAGTCCTGGCTGCATGAAGAACTGCACATCGCGCGCAACTTCAAGCCCTGGATGGCCAAGGGCCTGGTGCTGGGCACGATCATGACCGGCATCGACCAGATCGTCTTCCGCGGCAAGGCCCCATGGACCCTGCACCACCAGCACGCCGACCACGAGTCCCTGAAACCGGCCTCGCAGTTCAAGCCGATCGTGTATCCGAAGCCGGACGGCAAGCTGACCTTCGACCGCCTGTCCTCGGTGTTCATCTCGAACACCAACCACGGCGAAGACCAGCCGGTGCACCTGACGCTCAAGAACCCGAGCGTGCCGGTGGACGTGAACCTGGCCACCTACGCGGGCCCGGAACAGCGCTACTGCCCGGCCGGCGTCTACGAGTTCGTCAAGACCGACGAAGGCAAGGACCGCCTGCAGATCAACGCCCAGAACTGCGTGCACTGCAAGACCTGCGACATCAAGGACCCGACCCAGAACATCGTCTGGGTGACGCCGGAAGGCGGCGGCGGTCCGAACTACCCCAATATGTAAGGGGTAGTTGCAGGGTCTTCCTGGACGCTGAACCAATCCCCTTCGCACGGCGCCAGCGGCTTCACGCCGTGCCGGAGGGTATTGAGTCAAGGCAATGTGGGAGCAGTCGCGACGGCTGAGTATGTGCGACCTGTCCTACGGCGCTCCCTTCCCCTCTCCGATTGCCGGGATTGCCAAGAAGCCTATGATGGGGTTTCTCGACACACTCAATGAGGAGACCACCATGGGTGAAAACAAGGGACATGGCACCAAAGGCCCAAGCTACGACCAGCTGAACGACATGGACACCAATGTCCAGCGCGACAAGCTGAACCAGGAGCAACAGGGCAACATGCAATCGGGGCGGCAATCCGGCAGCCAGCAGTCGGGGCAGCAACAGGGTAGCCAGCAATCCGGTCAACGGCAGCAAGGCAGCCAGCAATCCGGTCAGCAACAAGGAAGCCAGCAATCGGGTCAACGGCAGCAAGGTAGTCAGCAATCCGGCCAGCAACAAGGCAGCCAGCAGTCGGGTCAACGGCAGCAAGGCAGCCAGCAGTCCGGCCAGCAGCAGGGTAGCCAGCAATCGGGGCAACAGGGCAGCCAGCAACGCGGGCAGCACGCATCCGGCGGCACACCGGCGCTGGACGACCTGGATTCGCGACAAGGCGAGAGCGCGAAAGATGCGTCTCAAGCCTGGAGCCAGGACAACAGCATCGACAAGCAGCGCGGCAACCGCTAGTCGCTGAGCACTTCAACCACTACTACGGCGTCCTCGTGCGCCGTCAAGGGCTGGCCGCCAGCGCCAGCCTTTCCAGTTCGTCGGCAGACATCGGTCCGCCGACGACATACCCTTGCGCATAATCGCAGCCGGCCTCGCGCAAGAGCGTGCGCTGGAGTTCGGTCTCGACGCCCTCGGCCACCACCTTCATTCCCAATTTGTGCGCCATCGCGATGATGGCTTCGCAGGCCGCCAGCCCGTTGGCTTCGCGGTCCAGCGCGTCGACGAAGCCGTGGTCGATCTTCACGTAATCGAGCTCGTAGCGCACCAGGTGGGCCAGCGAGGAATAGCCGGCGCCGAAATGGTCCAGGGCCACCTGCAGGCCCATGGCGCGGTAAGGGCGCAGGCGCTCGATCACCGCATCCATTCCCTCCAGCAGCATGCTCTCGCCGATCTCGATCACCACGCTGCGCGGCCGCAGCGCGCGCTCCCTGAGGAAGGCCAGCCAGGCATCGTACTGGCCCGGTTCGCGCTGGACCTGGGCCGGCGACTTGTTGACGCTTACCTGGAACTGGGGATCCACGTGCTGCTGCCAGTGCTGCACCTGGAGCGCCGCCTCGCGCAGCACCCAGTCGCCGATCTCGACCATCAGCCCGCTCGACTCCGCGAAGGGCATGAATTCTGCCGGGCGCAGCAGGCCGCGGCGCGGATGGCGCCAGCGCAGCAGGGCCTCGGCCTTGCGCACCCGCCCGCTGCGCAGCGACACGATCGGCTGGTACAGGAGTTCGAACTGGTTCGCCGCCAGCGCCGTGCGCAGCTCCGCCGCGATGGCCTGGCGCGCCAGCATGGCCTGCTGGGCGCCGTCGGTGTAGTAGCTGTAGCGGTTGCGGCCGGCGTGCTTGGCCACGTACATCGCCTGGTCTGCGCGCGCCATCAGGTCGCACAGCTGGCCGGCGTCGGCCGGATACAGCGCGATGCCGACCGAGGCGGATACCTCCGCCCGCTGGCCGTCGAGGACGAACGGGGCCGCCAGCGCATCGACGATGGACTGGGCGATCCGGTCGACGGTCGCGATCCGGTCCAGCCCGGACAGCACCACGGTGAATTCGTCGCCGCCCAGGCGCCCGATGGTGTCCGCGGCGCGCACGCAGGCCCCGATGCGCTGCGCCGCTTCGGCCAGCAGGCGGTCGCCGGCCGCGTGGCCGAGGCGGTCGTTCACTTCCTTGAAGCGGTCCAGATCGAGGAAGAGCAGCGCCAGGAAGGCGGCGCTGCGGTCGGCGCGGCGGATCTCCTGCGCCAGCCGGTCCATGAACATGTGGCGGTTGGGCAGGCCGGTCAAATCGTCATAGTTGGCGCGGCGCCAGATGCGCGCCGCGGCCTCGCGCTGGCTGGTGATGTCGTTGACCAGGGCCAGCGCGCCAAGATAGCGCCCGCCCGCATCGAACAGCGGATTGATGGCGACACAGGTCCACAGCGCGCCCCCATCCTTGCGGATGAACTTGAACTCGTAGCGCCGCACCTCGCCCTGGCGCCGCCGCGCGATGTTCCGCTCCAGCAGCGCCCTGCCCTCGTCGTCCATGAAACGGCCCACGGGCAAGTCGAGCACGTCCTCGATCTGGTAGCCGAGCAGCGCCGCCATGCGCGGGTTGACAAAGGTGGTGTTGCCGTGCGCATCGACTTCCCAGACGCCCTCGTCGGCGCAGTGCACGATGCGGCGCAGGCGCTCCTCGCTGCGCGCCAGCGCCTCCAGGCGACTGCCGGTTCGCTCCGCCACCACGCGGCAAGCACGCGTGCCGACGTCGTAGCTTCCCGTCAAACAAACCCAGCTTGCGCTGCCGTCCTGTGCGCGCAGCATCACTTCGCAACGCGGCTCGGGTTCCGCGCCGCGGGTGGCCATCAGGAAGCGGTCGAAGACGGGGCGGTCGGTGTCGGCCAAGGCCTCGCGCAGGCGCAGGCCGAGCGCGCGCTCGCGCGGCAGGCCCAGCATCCTGGCGCCGCACAGGTTGGCCTGCAGGATGGCGCCGTCCAGCCCCAGCAGGAAGAAACCGAAAGGCGCCAGCAGGAACAGCTCGTTGTAGCCGGCGGTGGGCTGGGCGGGCGGCGAAAACATGGCGTCGCCACCGGGCAGCGCGGCGGCCTCGGCGTCAGGGCTTGCCGCTTCCGGGGTGGAAGATGCAAGGGGCGGCCTTAGCTGGCCATACTCCATAATTCCTCCGCCAATCGTTGCCGACAGTCAGTATTTCCAAAAAGACTAACACTGGTCGATGATGCTGTCGAGATGTGTTGCACATATGCCAAATGCAATTCTACAACACTAGACAGCTGCTCAACGAGGCTGGTAGGAACGGTTGAGACGCAGCTCCGCGCGGCGCTGGAGGAATTCGAAGAACAGGCTCAGGCACCAGTAGATCGCGGCGGCGGCCAGGTACAGGGGCAAGGGCTGGAAGGTCGCGGCGATGACTTCCTTGGTCGCCAGCATCAGCTCGGTCAGGGCGATCACCGATACCAGCGAGGTGTCCTTGATCAGGCTGATCAGTGTGTTGCTCATGGACGGCACCGCCACGCGCAGCGCCTGCGGCAGGATGACGTAACCGAGCGCCTGCCACCAGCCGAGTCCGAGGCTGAAACTGGCGCGCCACTGGCCTTCGCTGACGCTCTGCACGGCACCGCGCAGGCTTTCCGACAGATAGGCGCCGGCATTCAGTGAGAGCGCCAGCACCCCGGCCGCCACCGGCGTGAATTCGATGCCGATGCTCGGCAGGCCGTAGTAGATGACGAAGATCTGCACCAGCAGCGGCGTGCCGCGCATCACGCTCACGTAGAGCGAGGCCGGCAGGCGCAGCACGCGCCAGGGCGCGATGCGCATCAGGGCCACGGGAAAACCGAGCGCCAGCCCGCCCACCATCGAGGCGACAGCGAACAGCAGCGTATACCCGGCGCCCGCGAGCATGACCGGCGCCGCGTCGCGCAGCAGGCCGGCGAGTTCCAGCAGCGGCGCGCTCCAGGGGGCGGCGTCGGCAGGGGTCACAGGGGGCCGTTCACTTGGGTTCCTGGCTGGCGTCGGCGCCGAACCACTTGAGCGAGAGCTGCTTCAGGCTGCCGTCGGCGCGGGCGTCGTTGATGATCTTGTCGACCGCCGCCTTGAACTGGGGATTGCCCTTGCGCATGGCCACGCCCATGCGCTCGACCGCGCCCACGCGCGGACCGGCCTTGATCGGCAGTTGCGAATGCTTGAGCAGGTAGGACACCATCAGGCTGTCGTTGAGGGCCGCGTCGATGCGGCCGAAGGCCAGGTCCTGCAGGTTTTCCGGGGCCGCCGGATAGCTCTTCACCTCGACGCCCGGCACCGCCTTGATCTGCTGCTCGAACACGCTGCCCTGCCCCACGCCGACCTTGCGGCCCTTGAGGTCGTTGAGACTGGCGTAGGCCGCGCGCTCGTTCTTGCGCACGATCAGCTGGGGGCTCGAGTAGGTGTAGGGAACGGAGAAATCGAAGGCCTGCTGGCGCTTGGCCGTGATGCCGACCTGGCTGACGATGACGTCGTACTTGCCGGCCGCCAGGCCCGCCAGGATGGCGGCCCATTCGGTGGTGACGAATTCGGGCTTCAGGCCCAGCTTGCCCGCCACGAGGCGGGCGACGTCGACATCGTAGCCGGCCAGCTGGCCGGTCTTGGGGTCCTTGTAGTTGAACGGCGGGTAGGTGCCTTCCATCGCGATGCGCAGGGTGCCGCGCGCCTTCGCTTCCGTCATCAGGTCGGCCGCCACCGCCGGCAGCGCCAGGAGCACGCCGCTTGCCAGACCGAGGGCGAGCGCCGCGCGCCGACCCCGCTTCGTCACTTGCTTGCCCATCACTTTACTCCGAACAATATCGAGCTGACTTTATAACCGAAAACCGGCTTGGGTGCCTAGCGAGGGGCGGGTTTGGTCACCAGGCGCGCCGGCCCTGCGAGCCGAAATGGTGGCCGGTGACGAGCGTGGTGCTCTCGACCAGCATCGACAGTCCCAGGATCAGCTGGACCAGCCTGTCGTCGGGCAGGACCCAGATCTGCCCGCGCGGCGGCTCGGCGCCGGTGGCGGCCGAGATCAGGGGCGCGATCCAGGAGGCGTCGGGCTCGACGTCGAGGATGACCGCGTCGGCGGTGGTCTGCATGTAGATGTTGCCGCCTTCGCCGAGCGTGAAGCAGATGCCGACGCCGGTTTCCTGGGGCTTGACGGTCTCCTGCAGGAAGCGGTTGTGCTCGTCGATCCAGAGTTCGACGTCCTGCGGCGTCTCGAGGGGAGTCCAGGGGCGGGGTTTGAAGCGGGGCGAATCGGGTTGGGTGGTCATGTGCTGCGTTTGAATGAGGTCGAACGCTATCTTACGGGATTATATGGGCTTCGAGGTAGGAGTAACGGCTGCGGCCTGCACGCAAACCCGAGACCCCATCAACTAAGGTCCAGCGTCACCAGATTGACCTGCACGCTGCCGCCTTCAATCAACAACTCCCCCACCGAAATCGGCAAGGAAAACCTCCTCGGCCCCGCACTCCCCGGATTCACATACAGCACGCCATGCTTCTCCACACAAGCCGGCTTGTGCGAATGCCCCGCCACCACGACGCGCACGCCATCCGCCGCAGGATCGCCCTCCAGCTCCTTGAGATCGTGAATCATGTAGATGCCGACGCCGCCCAGGTCCAGGCGCACGGTATGCGGCAAGCCCTCGGCCCAGGCGCCGCGGTCGTTATTGCCGCGCACCGCCGTCAGGGGCGCGATCCCGGCAAGCCGGTCGAGGATGTCGGGCGCGACGATGTCGCCCGCGTGGAGGATATGGGCGCTGCCCCGCAGGAAGTCCAGCGCCTGCGGGCGCAGCAGCCCGTGCGTGTCGGAGATCAGTCCGACCCGCATGCCTTACAAGCCGCGCTTGCTGCCGGCCATCTTGGCCGTGGTGTAGACCGAATACAGCGCCGCCACGCCCACCAGCACATAGACCACCCGGGTCGCCGGGCTGCCCGGTCCGAACAAGGTCGCGACCATGTCGACATCGAACAGGCCGACCATGCCCCAGTTCAGGCCACCGATGATCAGGAGCGCCATCGCCAGGTAATCCAGCCCGGACATCGCGGAGCGGGTATGTGGACGCATGGACACCCGGCGCTCGCCGGTGGTCCTGCGGTCCATCGTTGGTGCGTTCATTGTTGCCATCACAGCCTCCTTAATTTAAGGAAATGATTAGCCAGGGTCTGGCCCCCTGACCATGACAACAAATACTAGCGCAAGTTCTTTGCGCCCCTCGCACGCGTCCGGATCAGCCTTTCCAGGTGCGCTGCAGGCCGGTATCGGCGTGGATCCAGCCGCCCTTCGGGCCGGAGCGGTAGTAGTAGCCGACCCCGCCCTGGCGGAAACTGCGGATCAGGCCGCCCAGCACTTCCTCGTTGAGGGCGGCGACGCGGATGTCGGCCGCCTTGCCCAGCATGTGCAGCGACTTGCGCGCGGCCGGGACGCCCTCTTCGATCAGGCGCTTGTTCGACGCTTCGGTGCGGTAGCCCGACAGGATCTCGAGCGGCTGGGTCAGGCCGTAGCGGGCGATGAAGGCCTGGGTGCCCCAGAGCATTTCGAGCAGCTTGGGATCGATCGGCGCCGTTTCGCGGCCGTTGACGTCGCGCAGCAGGTGGCAGAGTTCCTGGTAGGCCGAGTCGATGACCTCGCCGTCCTTCCAGTACAGCACCTTGGCGCGCTCGCCGCTGGCGGGACGCACGACCGACAGGGTGCGCGGCTTGACCCAGAAATCCAGGTCGAGCAATTGCGCATCGAACAAATCCGGCGGCGGCGACATCTCGGTGGTGGACGATGCGGCGGCGGCAATCTGAGCGCCAAGGGCGCCAAGGGCGCACAGGCCGGCGCCCTGTTTCAGGAAATCTCTACGTGAAGCCATAACGAACTCATCAATGCGAGACGCGTACTATAGCTGAAGGCAGGAGCACGTAAAAGCTGGAAACACGCCGAGAAGCGTTGTAGATGGGAATCTAGAGGCGGGATATGTTGCTTATCCGCTGCAGTTGCAGAAACGCTTGCGCGCGGCGCCCTCTTCAAGCTGGCAATCCTGGTCGAGCCGTTTCCAGAGCAGGTCGCATTCGAGGCCGAAGCAGGACGTTTCCTTGCCGGCATTGAGGTAGCCGTGGCGCTCGAAAAAAGCGCTGGCGCCAGCCGGGCTGTGCAGGAAGAGCTTGTTGATATTCCAGGTGCGGGCCTGCTCCTCGACGGCGGCCAGCAGCGCGCGGCCAACGCCGCAGCGCAAGGCTTCGGGCAGCACGTAGCACAGGGCCACCTTGCCGGCCTGGGTCAGCAAGGCCAGGCCGACCAGCTGGCCTTCGCTTTCGGCGACCAGGGCGAAATTGCTGGGCGTGGAGAACCAGGTGGCGACGGTGGCCGGAGTCTTGTTGCCGAGCCAGGGGCCGAGTACCTCCGGGTCGTCGCGGTGGTCGTCCCGGCGCCCCTCTTCGATCGAGCGGCGCAGCAGGGAGCAGGCGGCAGGCGCGTCCCCGGGGGCGGCCTTGCGAATGTCAATACGGGTGGACATCAATCATCAACGTTGGAAACATAACGAACGGGCGCCGCCGGCGCGTCGCAAGGCCTCGACTATACACAAAAGGGGGAGGCTCTGCTTTCGCACTGCACAATGGGGAACGCGCGTGCGTAAGCCGTATATGGTTATGACAAATCTGTCGTTCCGTTCCGGTGCGAAATTGCGGAACATGGTCCTTGTGCACTATTAATTTCCTAAGCGAGAAGAACATGACGACTTCCCCGAATTCCCTGCGCCGCTGGATCCTGACCCTGGCCCTGGGCGCCGCCCTGCCCCTGCAAGCCAGCGCGGCCGACACCGAGCTGCTCAACGTTTCCTACGACGTGGCGCGCGAACTCTACAAGGACATCAACCCGGCCTTCATCGCAACCTACAAGAAGCAGACCGGGGAAACGGTCAGCGTCAAGCAGTCGCATGGCGGTTCGAGCAAGCAGGCACGCGCCGTCGCCGACGGCCTGGAAGCCTCGGTGGTGACCATGAACCAGGCCAACGACATCGACATGCTGGCCGAGCGCGGCCTGGTGACGAAGGATTGGGCCAAGAAGTTCCCGAACAATGCCGCCCCGTATTACTCGACCATGGTCTACCTGGTCCGCAAGGGCAACCCGAAGCAGATCCGCAACTGGGAAGACCTGGCCCGCCCTGGCGTGCAGGTCATCATCCCGAATCCGAAGACCGCGGGCAATGGCCGCTACACCTACCTGGCCGCCTGGGGCTCGGTGCTGAAGAAAGGCGGCAACGACCAGCAGGCGCGCGACCTGGTGGGCCGCATCTTCAAGAACGTGCCGATCCTGGACGCCGGCGGCCGCGCCGCCACCACCACCTTCACCCAGCGCCAGATCGGCGACGTGCTGGTGACCTTCGAGAACGAAGTGAGCATGGTGCGCGCCGAGTTTGGCGACAACTTCGAAGTGGTCTACCCGTCGGTCTCGATCCTGGCCGAGTCGCCGGTGGCCGTGGTCGACAAGGTGGTCGACCGCCGCAACCTGCGCAAGCCCGCGACCGCCTACCTGAACTTCCTGTACTCGCCGCAAGGCCAGGAAATCGGCGCCAAGCACTTCCTGCGCGTGCGTAACGAAGCGGTGATGAAGAAGTACGCGGCCAACTACAAGCCGATCACCCTGTTCACGGTGGACGAGCTGTTCGGCGGCTGGCAGAAGGCGCAGGACCGCCACTTCGACGACGGCGGCGAATTCGACAAGATCTACCAGTCGAAGTAAGCGCCTGGCGTCCTTACGATTGTGTCACAAGCCCTGCCGTGTGCAGGGCTTGTCGTTTCTGGAGTCGAGGTATACTGCTGAGCAGCTTTGTAGTGCGCTCGACAAGGAATGACGCATGTACGCCATATTTTCTGCGATAAATGCCCTTTCCAAGGGCGATTTTGCTTGTACGCCATAGACATGCGCGGCGGAGTGGTGCTATCGTCCTTCCTGTAGTTGCCCTACAGATAGATGTTGATTGTGCGCCAGCCTCGGCGCCTCCCAGACTGTCAACTTCAACCCGGATTCCAGACCCAACAATGATCAAAAAATTGTTCGCCACCGTATTGATGTCGATCTCGGCTGCGGCTTTCGCCGTGCCCTTCGGTTCGCAATCGGTGCTCGTGGTGGAAGACGATACCGGCAAGATCCTGCTCGAGAAAAACGCCGACGCAGTGGTGCCGATCGCCTCCCTGACCAAACTGATGACCGCGATGGTCGTGCTCGACGCCAGGCTGGACATGGACGAGCTGATCGAGATCGACCGCAGCGACGTCGACACCTTCAAGCACAGCAGCTCGCGCGTGCCGGTCGGTGCGCTGATCTCGCGCCGCGACGTGCTGCATCTGGCCCTGATGTCCTCGGACAACCGCGCCGCCGCCGCGCTGGCCCGCACCTTCCCGGGCGGCACCGCCGGCTTCAAGGCCGCCGTGCGCCGCAAGACCGCTTCCCTGGGCATGAGCCAGACCGTGATCGAAGAGCCGACCGGCCTGTCGCCGCACAACCGCTCGACCGCCGGCGACCTGATCAAGATGGCGACCGCATCGACCAAGTACCCCGAGATCACCGAGATGACCACCGTGTCGAAGGATCTCATCAGCATCAACGGCCGCCAGGTCGAGTACCGCAACACCAACCGCCTGGTGGGCGCCAAGGGCTGGGACATCGGCCTGTCGAAGACCGGCTACACCTCGGAAGCGGGCCGCTGCCTGATCATGAACATCAAGGCCGCGGGCAAGAACGCGACCATGGTGCTGCTCAACGCCGGCGCCTCGTCGACCCGCATTCTGGATGCGCTCAACATCCGCCGCTTCATCACCGGCGAGCCGGCGACCAAGGTGGCCCGGGCTTCCAGCCGCGCCCCGCGCTTCAAGGCAAGCTCGAGCCGCGCCCGCATCAAGGCGAGCGCCAGCACCGGCAAGCTCAAGGTGGTCAAGAAGCGCAGCAAAGCCAAGGTGAAAGTCACCCGCAAGCGCCGCAACTAAACAGCGGACGCAGGATACGAAAGGGGCCGTCAGGCCCCTTTTCCATTTAGCCGATCATGTCGCGCAGGCCGCTGGTGCGGTGCGTACGCCGCCCGATCGCATCCAGCAGCACCTCGCCCGCCGGGGTCACCAGGGTGAACACTTCGCTGGCGCGCGTGATGCCGGTGTAGACCAGCTCGCGCGTCAGGATCGCGCTGCGTTCGCGCGGCAGGGCCAGCACCGTGTGGCGGAATTCCGAGCCCTGCGATTTATGCACCGTCATCGCGAAAGCCGTCTCGACGTTGCGCAGGCGGGTGGCCAGCACGCTGCGCACTGTGTCGCCCTCCAGGAAGTAGACTCGCAGCGAACCGGGGCGCTCCGGGTCGGCCAGGGTCAGGCCGATGTCGCCGTTGAAGACCTTGGTCCCGTAATCGTTGCGGGTCACCATGACCGGGCGGCCGACATACCATTCCCCTCCCCGGCGCAGCAGGCGCGCGCTTTCCAGGCGCTGGGCGATGGCGTCGTTCAGTCCGGCAACGCCCCACTCGCCGTCGCGCACCGCGCACAGGATGCGGAAGGACTCGAAGCGCAGCAGCACCTGGCGCACCCATTCCTCGTGCCCGCCTTGCGGCCCGGCCAGCAGCAGTTCCAGGTAGGGGCCATAGCCCGACTGCGCCAGCTGCAGCAGGTTCTGCGGCTGGGCGTGGTCGATCCAGCGCACGCCGCCCTCGCCCGCCCGCAAGACCTCCTCGGCGCGCGGACCGTCGCCCGCGTTCACGGCCAGCGCCAGCTGGCCGATCGGACCGCCGAAGCGGCGGCTGTGGCGCAGCATCACGGTCTGCTGGGCCAGCGCACCGCCGCTGCCCAGGAAGGCGTCCGGCAGCTCTTCGCCGCTGGCCTCGCGCACATAGGCCAGCGTAGCGGCGGAATAGGCCCCGGCCTGGGCGTTGTGACACAGGTCGCCCAGCACCGCGCCCGCTTCCACCGAGGCCAGCTGGTCCTTGTCGCCCAGCAGGATCAGGGTCGCGGTCGGCGGCAGCGCGTCCAGCAGGCAGGCCATCATCTCCAGGTGCACCATCGAGGCTTCGTCGACGATGAGCACGTCCACGTCGAGCGGATTGCCGCGGTGGTGGGCGAAGGCGCGGCTGTCCGGACGCGCGCCCAGCAGGCTGTGCAGGGTGCGCGCGGCCCCCATGCGCGCGGTGAGTTCGCGCAGCGGCAGCTTGGCGCCGACACGCTCGGCCAGTTCGTTCAGGGCCTTGTCGATCGACTGCTTGAGGCGGGCGGCCGCCTTGCCGGTCGGCGCGGCCAGGGCGATGCGCTGGCTGCCCGCTTCCGGCGCGGTGGCGAACAGCAGCGCCAGCAGGCGCGCCACCGTATAGGTCTTGCCGGTGCCGGGGCCGCCGGTGATGATGCCCACCGCGCCGCGCAGGGCGATGGCGCAGGCGAGCTTTTGCCAGTCGGGCTTTTCGGCCGCGCGCTGCGAGGCGAACAGGGTGTCCAGCCATGCGCGCACGGCTTCGCTGTCGACCGGCCGCAGCGCCTTGGCGCGCTCGCGCACCGATTGCGCCACCAGCAGCTCGTCGCGCCAGTAGCGGCGCAGGTAGAGGCGTTCGCCGTCCAGCACCAGCGGCTGGTCGTAGTCGAATTCGTCCACGTGCCAGACCTGTTCGCAGGCGCCCAGCTGGGCCGCCCAGGCCTTCGTGCCGCGCGGCAGTGGCGCCGCGGTGGCCGCCAGCGCCTTCCATTGCTCCTCGCTCCAGCCCAGCAGCGCGGCGGCGGCCTGGCCGTCGGCCAGGTCGGACAGCTGCAGGCAGCTGTGGCCATGGCCTTCCAGCTCGGACAGCACGGTGGTGGCCAGCACGAGCGGCGGCGAAGCATTGCCGAGCGAAGCGGCGAAGCGCGCGAAGGCACCCGACAAGCGGCGCAGTTCCCCCTCCTCGGTCAGGCGCTCGATCTCGGCCCACAGGGCCGTGATGCTTCCCTCAGTCTTCGCCATGGCCTTCCTTGTTCAGCAATCGTTCCAGTTCATCGAGCAGTTCCAGGTCGGGCGCCAGGGTGCAGCAGCCGCGCGTGGCCGGGTTGGCGATCCCGCGCAGGAACAGGAACACGGCGCCGCCCAGCTGTTCGCGCGGACGGTAGGACCGGCCCAGGCGCGCACGCAGCAGGCGGTGCAGCGCCAGCATGTAGATCGTGCCCTGGATATCGTAGCGGTGCTCCATCATGCCCGCTTCCATCGCGGCCTGGGTATAGGCGGCGTCGCCCGGTCCCAGCGCGTTCGATTTGTAGTCCAGCACCCAGAAGCGGCCCTCGTGCTCGAACACGAGGTCGGCGAAGCCCTTGAGCATGCCGTGCAGGGCGCGCTCCGGCAGGATCGGGCGCACGGCGCCGCCGAAGATGCGCTCGCGGCACAGGCGGTCCAGGCGCGGCAGATCCAGGCGCTCGCTGGGGAACCAGAATTCCATTTCCGGCAGCGGATCCTGCAAGTCGCCCAGGGCCGCGCCCAACGGCGGCAGCTCGGTACTGACGATGGCCTTCAGCCAGGCCAGGGCGTCGTCCATGCGCTTGGCCCAGCCGGCGCGTTCGATGCGCTGCACCAGGCGCAGCTCGCAGGCCGGATCTTCCAGGCAGCCGAAGCCTTCGCCGGCCAGCCATTCGAGCTGCTCGTGCATGAAGTTGCCCGGCACCGAGCCGCGCGGGAAACGGTGCCAGGGCGCGTCCTCGATGCGCGGCGGGGTCGCCACCGAGGGCTCTTCTTCCAGCAGGGTCTGTTCCTGCGCCCTCATTGGCGCGGGCGGCGCCACCGCATGGCGCGTCAGCGAGGTGAAGGAGCCGATCGCCCAGTCGCGCTCGAAGCTGGCCGCGTAGCGCGGCGCCTCCAGCAGGTCGGGGCGCTCGTCCTCGCGCGCGAAGGCGGTCGAGGCCTGGTCTTCCTCGAGGTCGAGCAGGCGGATGCACTCAATGCCCCCGCACAGCTGCCGCAGGCGTTCGCGCAGGCCGGCCGGGGGAATCGGCTCGCCGCCGGCCAGCAGGTAGCCGAAAGCGGATTCGTGCAGCCGGTTCTTGCCCCGGTGCAGGACCACGGCCGTGCCCAGCCACACGGCGTGGCGCGCACGCGTGAGCGCCACGTAGAACAGGCGCAGGTCTTCTTCCAGCCGCGCGCGGTCGACCGCCGCCTGGGCTTCGGCGCTCAGGCTCAGGTCCAGGCGGCGCTCGCCGTTCTGGTCGATGAATTCGAAGAAGGCGCGGCTGCCCTTTTCCACCGGGCGCGCGGTGACCGCGAACGGCAGGTAGACCAGCGGGTATTCCAGGCCCTTGGACTTGTGCACGGTGACGACCTTGACCAGCTCGGCGTCGCTCTCCAGGCGCAGCACGCGTTCGTCACCGCCCTCGCCCAGGCCTTCGATCTGCTCGGCGAACCAGCGGATCAGGGCCTGCTCGCCTTCCAGCTGGGTGCTGGCTTCCTGCAGCAGTTCGGCCAGGTGCAGCAGGTTGGTCAGGCGGCGCTCGCCGCCCGGCTCGCGCAGCAGCCGCGCCGGCAGGCCGAGTTCATGCACGAAGCGGCGCAGCATGGCCAGCACGCCCTGGCGCTGCCAGCTGCCGTGCAGGGCCTTGAGCTGTTCCACCCGCTCTTCCCAGGCTTCCTCGTTGCTCGACAATTTCGCCAGCTCGCCCAGCGGCAGGCCTGCCGTACGGGTGGCGAAGGCAGCGCGCGCCAAGGCGCCGTCGAGCGGATTGGCCACCGCATACAGCCAGCGCAGCATGTCGGCCGCCTCTTCGCTTTCGATCACCGAATCCTTGTCCGAGAGGTAAACGCTGGCCACCATGCGGCGCACCAGGGCGCGCCGCACGGCCGCGGCTTCGCGCCGGTCGCGCACCAGGATCGCGATATCGGCCGGCATCAGGCGCCGGAAGCGTTCGCCGTCGGAGAAACCGACCCGCTCGTCGTTCAGCAGGCGCACGATGTCTTCGGCGCAGTGGTGGGCGAAGAACTCGCGGTATTCCTCGCCCTTCAGGTCTTCGCGGTGGCAGCAGGCCACCGTCATGGCCGGCTGGGCGCCGTCGATGCCGACCAGGCGCTCGCGGTGGCCCTTGGCCGCCACCGGCTCGAAAGGCAGCGGATTGTCCTCGCCGCGGCGGAAACGGAAGGCGCCCTGCGGATAGCCGCCATCGCCGTCCACGCCTTCGGCCACGGCGAACACGCGGTTCACGGCCGACACCAGGGGCGCGGTCGAACGGTAGTTGGTGCCCAGCTTGTAGTGGCGGCCCTCGGTGGCGCGCCGCGCCGACAGATAGCTGTGGATGTCGGCGCCGCGGAAGCCGTAGATCGACTGCTTGGGGTCGCCGATCAGGAACAGGCCCTGCTGCGGGGCGTCGTCCGCGACGCGGTACAGCAGGTCGAAGATGCGGTACTGGTCGGGCGAGGTGTCCTGGAATTCGTCGACCATCGCCACCGGGAACTGGGCCACGATGCGGGCGCGCAGCGCTTCGCCGTTCTCGCCTTCGAGCGCGTCCTTCAGGCGCTCGAGCATGTCGGCGAAGCCGAACTGGCGGTTGCGGCGCTTCAGTTCGCGCATGCGCTGGGCGATGTGGCCGGCGGCGTGGCGCAGCAGCGCATGCGCGATCGGGTCGATCGCTTTCAGGTCTTCCTGCAGCTGGGCGGTGCAGCCGAAGCATTCCGGCACCTCGGCATGGAAGTCCTTGCTGAAGGCGTCGACGATACCGTCTTCGCTCAGGCGCTTCCAGGCCGTGTCGGGCAGCGCCGGCAGGTGCAGGGCCGGATCGAGGGCCCAGCTGCGCAGCGCCTCGAACCATTTGACCAGCGAATCGGCGCGCATCTTGTTGCCGTTGAAGCACTTGGGATTGCGCTCGCGGTGGCCGGCGATCCAGCGCTCCATCTCGCCCGCGCGTTCGTGCCAGCCCTCCTTCAGGGCGGCCAGCTGGGCGCGCTGGGCCGCGGCCAGGCGGCCGACCAGGGCGCCCAGCGGCTCCTCAGGCAGCTCGCCCAGCAGCGCGGTGCGGTAGACCAGCTCGCGCACGCTCTCCTTGAGCGCCTCGACGCTGCTCCAGCAGCCCAGCACCGTGTCGAGCGCCTCGGCGCCGAGCGGATAGACGTGCTGGCGCCAGTAGTCGTGGGCCGCGTCCTCGAACAGCGCGCGCTCGTCGGTGACCAGTTCTTCGTCGAACAGGCTGCCGCTGTCGAAGGCGTGCTCGCGCAGCATGCGCTGGCACCAGGCGTCGATGGTGAAGATCGCCGCTTCGTCCATGGTCTCGGCGGCCAGCATCAGGCGGTGCGCGGCCACGCTGCGGGCATTGCCCTCCGGGTAGGCCTCGGCCAGGTCGCGCAAATAGGGATCGATCAGGTCCAGTTCGCCGCGGAAGAAGGCGGCTGCCTGCACCAGGCGCTCGCGCACCCGGTTGGACAGCTCGCGCGTGGCGGCGCGGGTGAAGGTCATCACCAGGATCTCGGACGGCAACAGTGGCCGCACGAAGGCGTCCTCGCCGCCATGCCCCAGCACCAGGCGCAGGTAGAGCGCGGCGATGGTCCAGGTCTTGCCGGTGCCGGCCGAGGCCTCGATCAGGCGCGAGCCGTGCAGCGGGAAGGACAGCGGAGCGAGCTCGATGCTCATGGCTCGTCTCCCCCGATCGGCGTCACGCTCACCTGCTCGTCCAGCCAGCGCGCCAGCGGGCCGTAGAGCTGGACCGCCACCTGCGGCCAGTCGCCGGCCGCGGTCAAGGCTTCGAAGTCCGGCCACAGGCGCGCCAGGCAAGGCTCCGTGACCTCGCCCGAGATCTCGAAGGCGCCGTCGTAGGTCGTGCGGGCGTCGCCCTCGGCCAGGTAGGCCAGCGCGGTCTTGCAGGCCACGGCCAGCGGCTGGTCCAGGTTGCTGCGCCAGAGCAGCGCCAGCTCGCGCAAGGCCTTGCGCGCGGCATCCTGCTCCAGCAGCGCCATTTCCAGCACCGCGTCGCGCGCCACCAGGTAGCCCGCCACCGGATGGCCGCAGGCGGCGCTGGCCAGCTGGCGCAGCCAGGGCCCGATCAGCTTGTCGCCGCGCGGCTGTCCCTGCTTGTCCAGCACCTTGGACGAGATCTGCACCAGCCAGGCGCTGCGCTCGCCGTCGCTCCTCAGGCGGTCGATCCAGTCTTCCAGCGCCAGGCCGTCGTCGAACACCAGGCTGACGGCCAGCTTGGGCGCCGGCTGCGGGAAGCGCGCGCCCAGGCGCAGCCAGCTGCTGCGCACCGGCACCAGGCCGTCGACCAGCTGTTCCTGCCACTGGCGGCCCAGCAGGCCGATCGGCAGCACGCCTTCGCGCGCCAGGCGCTCGGCGCGGTTCTTCAAGGTGGCGCGCACCTCGTGCAGGCCCTCGGCGGGGCCGCTGTCGTCCAGCAGGTGGTCTTCGATGAAGAAGCGCTCCAGCGCGTCGAGGGCGAAGGGTTCCTCGTCCTCGCCAACGACCGCGGCGTCGGCGAAGCTCACGCCCAGGCGGCGCCGGAAGAAGTAGCGCGCCGGCTGGCGCAGGAAGCTGCCCAGTTCGCCCAGGCGCAGCACGAAGCCCGGCTCCAGTTCATACGGCGGCAGATCGTCGCCCTCTTTCCCTTCTTCCGCGCCGTGGGCCGAGCGCCATTCGCCCGCATAGGTCAGCAGGCCGCCACGCTCGAAATAGCGCCGGCTGAAGGGCTGCAGCGCGTGTTCGACCGTGCGCTCGGACAGGTCGAGGTCCCAGCCGTTGACGAGATAGTCGCGCAGCTGGGCCACCAGCACCGAGGCCGGCTGCTCGCTGTTGTCGCGCACGTTGCGGCCGACCCAGCTGACGTAGAACTTGTCGCGCGCCGCCAGCATCGCTTCCAGCATCAGGTAGCGGTCGTCGTCGCGGCGCGAGCGGTCGCCCGGACGGGCAAGCCCGGGCAATGCCAGCAGGTCGAAGTCGGTCTGCTGGGCGCGGCGCGGGAAGTCGCCGTCGTTCATGCCGAGCAGGCAGACGACGCGGAAAGGCACGGCGCGCATCGGCATCAGGGTGCAGAAGGTCACGCCGCCCGAGACGAACTGGTGGTTCAGGGTCGGCTGGTCGAGCTGGGACAGCCAGGCTTCGCGCAGCACGGCCAGCGAGACCGGTTCGTCGAAGCCGGCCGCGTCCACCGTCTCGAGCCAGCATTGCAGGCCTTCGTTCAGCTGGGCCAGGGTCAGGCGGTCGGCCTCGTCCTGGGGCGAGAAGAAGGCGGCCAGCAGGCCGCGCGCGGCCTCGCCCCACTCGAGGGGACGGCGCGGCGCGGCCAGCACGGCGCGCCATGCGAGCAGGGCTTCGACCAGCTGCGCCAGCGAACCGGCCAGGGACGCGTCCAGGCCGCCCACTTCGCCGTAGGGTTCGATCTCGCCGAAGCTGCGGCCCACGCCGCTGGCGTAGCCGAGCAGCATGCGGCGCACGCCGAAGATCCAGGCGTTCTGTTCGCCCGCCGAGCCCAGGCCCAGGCCGTCGCGGTGCTCGCGGTCCAGGCCCCAGCGCACGCCCGCGCCTTCGATCCAGCGGCCGAGGATGGCCAGGTCCTCGTCGTGCAGGCCGAAGCGGCGCGCCACCGCCGGCACGTCGAGCAGGTCGCGCACTTCGCTCTGGCGGCAGCGCTGCTGCGGCAGGCGCAGCAGCCATTCGAGGGCGGCCAGCAAGGGATTCACGCTGCGGTCGCGCACGTCGCCGATCTCGAAGGGGATGTGGCGCGGGTCGCTGCGGCGGTGCTGGTCGAACACGGCGTGGATCGCGGCAGAGAAGGCGTCGATGTCCGGCACCATGACCACGATGTCGCGCGGGCGCAGGCTCGGGTCCCGGGCGAACCAGGACAGCAGCTGGTCGTGCAGTACCTCGACTTCGCGCTGCACGCTGTGGGTGATGTGGAATTCGATCGAGCGGTCTTCGCGCGCGGGCGGGACGTGCGGGTGCTCGCTCAGGGGCAGCAGGTCGCGCACGGCGGCCTGGGCCTGGGCCAGCAGGGTCTCGCCTTCGTCCTCGGCGAACAGGTCGACGCGCAGGTTGCCCTGCCGAGCACCTTCGCCGCTGTCGAATTCGTCCAGCATGCGCACGAAGTCGCGCCCCTGGCGGCCCCAGCTCGCCAGCAGCGGATGGCTGTGCGCGTGCAGTTCCTCGATCGGCACGCTGGACAGGTCGGCGCCCTCGCGCAGCGGCTGGCGGCGGCGCGCCGCGCGCAGCAGCTCGCGCCCTTCGATGATGTCGCCCCAGTAGAAGCGGCAGGGGTTCGGCACCGCCACCAGCACCTGGGTGTGCAGCGAGAGCGCGGCGAAGCCCTGCAGGGTCTGGTAAGGCAGGGTCGACATGCCGAACAGGATCACGCGGCGCGGCAGGCGCGACACCGGCTGGCGGTTCTCCAGGTTGGCGGCCAGGAATTGCTGGTGGATGGTGGCGCGGCCGGAAAAACGTTGTTCCGGCGGCACACTGGCGTGAACGGCGCGCCACAGGCAGGCCTGCCATTTCTGGTCCGGCGCCAGCGGCACCGGATCGCCCACGGCGCGGCGCAGCTGGTCGCGGCCGGCGGCCCAGTCGATCAGCCAGTCGGCGCGGTAGACCTGGTACTGGTCGTAGAGGTCGGCCAGGCGCTCCGCCAGCTGCAGGCGGCGCTCGGCGTCGCCGTCGGCCAGGAAGCGCGCCAGCGGCTCGTAGCCCGGCTCCTGCAATAGCCCGGGCAGCAGGCGCATCAGGCGCCAGGTGAGCGGATCCTTGTCGAAAGGCGAACGGGTGGGCACGCGCTCGCGCCCCAGCATGCCGCGGTAGGCTTCCCACATGAAGCGCGCCGGCAGCGCCACGCGGGTGGCGGCGCACACGCCCAGTTCCTCGGCCAGCGCGATCTTGAGCCATTCGGCCACGCCGTTCGATTGCACCAGGATGATTTCTTCTTCCAGGGGGCCGAGCGGGTGGCTGCGCATCCAGTCGAACACGGCGCTGCGCAGCAACTCGAGATGGTTGCCGTGCAAGATTAACAAGCCGGGAGAGATCGGGGATGACATGGTTTCAATTCGAACAGCCGAGGGGCAAAGTCTACCCGTTTTGGGCGCTCGGCGGTAGTGCGGACGCCCTTGCCGGGCGCCCTTGCCCCCCCCCCGCTAGCGCTGATCTCCCGCCCGGTCGCCGAGCTGCGCCGTGACCTCGCGCTCGAGCCGCGCCAGCATCGCGCGCAGGCGCGCCACCAGGGCCCGCGCCTGGGCCGTGCTGGTCGGCCCGTTCTTGCCCTGCTGGCGCCCCGGCTGGGCTTCCAGGTCCTCGCACACGGCGCCGAAAGCGCGCGCGCCCACGGCCCGCGCCGAGGACTTGATCCGGTGCCCGACCCGCCCGGCCTGCTCCAGGTCGCCCGCCGCCAGCGCGGCGTCGATCTCGGTCAGCGCTTCGCGCGCCGCTTCCAGGAACATGAAGGCGTATTTGCGCATCTTGGCGCGGTCGCCGCTGGCGGTGATGCTCAGCTGCCCCATGTCGAGCAGGCCGCCGACCGCGCCCGCCTGCGCGGCCGGGTCGCCCGCCCCTGGCGCCGAGACCGTCGCCACCACCGTGGCAACGTCTGGCACCGGGGCCGAGGTGCGGCCCAGGCAGCGCGCGATGGTGGCGGCCAGCAGCTCCGGCACTACCGGCTTGGTCAGGAATTCGTTCATGCCCGCTTCCAGGCAGCGGGTGCGGTCGTCCACGCCGGCGTTGGCGGTCATGGCCACCACCAGGGTGCCGGCCAGCTCCGGGTTGGCGCGGATGCGGCGCGTGGCTTCCAAGCCGTCCATCACCGGCATCTGGATGTCCATCAGCACGCAGTCGAAACGCTGGCCGGCCATCGCCGCCAGCGCTTCCTCGCCCTGGTTGGCCACCACCACGGCGGCCCCGGCCTGCTCCAACAGTTCGCGCGCGACCTGCTGGTTGAAGGGATTGTCCTCGACCAGCAGCACCGCGCAGCCGTCCAGGCGGGCGCTCTGGGGCGCCGGGGCCGCGCCCAGGCCGGCCGCCGCGGCGCCGGAACTTTCTTCCAGCGCCAGGCGGGCCGTGAACCAGAAGGTCGAGCCCAGGCCGGGCGTACTCTCGACGCCGACCGTGCCGCCCATCAGCTCGGCGAGCTGGCGGCTGATCGCCAGGCCCAGGCCGGTGCCGCCGTGGCGCCGGGTGGGCGAGCCGTCGGCCTGCTGGAAGGGCGTGAACAGGTGCTTCAGTGCCTGGGGCTCGATGCCGATGCCCTGGTCGCGCACCTCGAAGCGCAGCAGCACCTCGGGGCCGAAGGCGCGCTCGAGGCGCACCCGCAGCCGGATCCGGCCGCGGTAGGAAAACTTGACGGCGTTGCCGGCGAAATTCAGCAGCACCTGGCCCAGGCGCAGCGGGTCGCCGCGCAGGGGGCGCATCAGTTCGGGCGCGATGTCGACGTCGAAGCCCAGGCCCTTGGCGGCCGCGGCCTGGCCCAGCTGGGTCTCGACATTGCGCATCAGGCTGTCGAGCATCAAGCTGACCTGGTCGAGCTTGAACATGCCCGCCTCGATCTTGGAAAAGTCGAGGATGTCGTTGATGATGCCCAGCAGGTGCTGGCCCGAATGGTGGATCTTTTCCAGGTAGTCGCGCTGGCGCGGATCGGGCGCGCCCTGCAGCGCAAGGTGGGTCATGCCGATGATGCTGTTCATCGGCGTGCGGATCTCGTGGCTCATGTTCGACAGGAAGTCGCTTTTGGCCTTGCTGGCGGCGTCGGCCTGCGCCTTGAGCTGGTGCAGCTCGGTGATGTCGGTCGACACGCACAGCACCGCCGGGCCGGCGCTGCCGACCTGCACCGGCACCCGCACGCTCCACAGCTGGCGCGCCGTGCCGTCCGGCGCCGCCTGCTCCACCTGGCCGGCGCTGCGCTGCCCGCTCTCGAGCACGGCGCGGTCGCGTTCCCAGGCGGCGTCGGCGGCGCCGGCGGACATCAGCTCGTCGTCGCGGCGGCCGGCCACCAGCCCGGCCGGCTGGCCCAGGGCGTCGGCGCCTTTCGCGTTCACATAGCGGAAACGGCGCGCGCCATCCTTCAGGTAGACGTGGGCGTCCAGGTTGTCGAGCACGGAATCGAGCAGCAGGCGCTGGCGCACCGCTTCGCGCCGCGCGCGGTACTGGGCCAGGAACAGGCCGTAGACCAGCAGGGTGCCGGCGAAGCCGAACACCAGCGCGGCGCCGGGCAGGTAGCGGTCCGCGCCCACCATCATGCCGCTGCGCGGCGCCGAGAAGTGCACCTTCCACTGGCTGCCGGCGTAGTCGACGCCGAGCAGGGAGACGAAATCGTCCTGCGCCGCCTTGACCGCTTGCGCGCCCTCGCGGAAGGGGGAGCGAACGTCAGCACCGAACAGCAGCCGGTCGCCCGCCACCGGCGCCAGCTTGCCGCTGCCGGTCGGCAGGCTGCTGCCGTACAGGCTCACCCGCACCGGCTGGTCTTCGAGGAAGCCAAGGGCCCCGCCCACCAGCTCCTGCACCGAGAAGGCGATGCCGACCGAGCCGAGGTAGGCGGCGCGGCGCGCCTCCACCGTCAGCGGCTGCACGCCGCCGCGATAGAGCGGCAGGCGCATGCCCAGCACGTAGTGCGGCACCGGGTGGCGGATCAGCACCGGATTGCCGGAAGCGCTCAGCGCACCGCTGTCGCGGGCGTGGGCCAGCGACCTGGCCACCAGCGGATGGGCGGCGATGTCGACCCCGACCCGGCCGCTGGGCAGGCTGGACGGATACTGGTAGGCGATCACCTCGTAGCTGGGACGCGGTCCGTCGGAGCGGATCGCGAAGTCGGGATAGCCGTTGGGATCGACGCTGCGGTCGGCGCGCACGGCCTTCTCGAAAGCTTCGCGTTCGGATTCTCGTACATACGCGGCGAAGGAAACGGCCTCGATCGCCGGGTAGTCGTGCGCCAGGTCGAGGGCGCCCACGTAGCGCTCAAAAGCGCGCCGCGACAGCGTGCCGTCCGCGGTGTCGCCGGCCGCATGCAGGGCCGTCAGCCCGCGCACCGCCCGGCCATAGGAGGCGATCGCGGCGTTCAGGCGTTCCTGGGCCCCGCGCGCCAGGTTGTCGAAGCGGCGCCGCGCATCCTCCTCGACCGCATGCGCCGTCACATAGTGCAGCGCCGCGCCCGCGGCCAGCGCCAGGACCATGCCGCCGCCCGACAGCAGCGCCATGCGCGACGGACGCGCCGGACGGACGTGGGAGCCCGCGGACGTCTCCGCCCCGGCGCCCGCGCTGCCCTGTTTCGATCGCATCATGCTGTTCCTAGCGGGCGGTCTCGGCCCCTGAAAATTGCTAGTATAAGTGCCGCAGGTGACAAAGGGATAAGGGGAGAGGCTGTAATGCAACAGTTCGCTGAAGAATGTTCGAAGGAAGCCGGGAATCCGCACGATCCCTACCTGTGGCTCGAGGAGATCGACGGCGAACAGGCCCGGGCCTGGGTCGCCGGGCGCAATGCCGAGTCCGAGGGCGAACTCGAGAGCCGACCCGGCTTCGCCCCGCTGCGCGAGCGCCTGAAGGCCATCCTCGACTCCCGCGAAAAGATTCCCTACGTCGGCGTGCACGGCGGCCTGTGCTACAACTTCTGGCGCGACGCCGATCACGTGCGCGGCATCTGGCGCCGCACCACCCTCGCGCAATACCGCCAGCCCGAACCGCAATGGGAAACCGTGCTCGACCTGGACGAACTGGCCAGGTTTGAGAACGAGAACTGGGTCTGGGCCGGCGTGGCCTGGCTGGAACCGCACGGCGACCGGGTGCTGGTCTCGCTCTCGCGCGGCGGCGGCGACGCCCACGAGATGCGCGAGTTCGACCTGGACGCCTGCAGCTTCGTCGCGGACGGCTTCTTCCTGCCCGAGGCCAAGAGCGACGTCGCCTGGATCGACCGCGACACCCTGTTCGTCGGCACCGATTTCGGCCCGGGCAGCCTGACCGAATCCGGCTACCCGCGCATCGTCAAGGAATGGAGGCGCGGCACGCCCCTGGAGAGCGCGCTCACCGTCTACGAAGCCGGGGAAGACGACCTGGCGGCATCAGGCCACAAGGACAGCACGCCCGGCTTCGAGCGCGAGTTCGTGCAGCGCCAGATCGGCTTCTATACCAGCGAACTGTTCCTGCGCCGCGGCGGACAGCTGGTCCCCGTGCCCAAGCCGCTCGACGCCAATGCCTTCACGGTGCGCGGCCAGCTGGTGATCGAGCTGCGCTCGGACTGGCAGCCGGGCGCCCTGCTCTACCCGCAAGGCGCGCTGCTGGCCACCGATTTCGAGCGCTTCATGCAGGGCGGCCTGGACTTCCAGCTGCTGTTCACGCCCACACCCGAGACCTCGCTCGACGGCGTCGCGGTGACCCGCGGCGCCCTGCTCCTGACCATCCTCGACAAGGTCAAGAACCGCGTGGTCGAGCTGCGCCACGTGGACGGGGACGGCGGCTGGCAGCGGCGCGAAGTCGCGGTGCCGGGCATGGGCGCGCTCGGCGTGGCGGCCCTCGACCCGGACGAATCCGACGAGTTCTTCCTGACCGTGACCGATTTCCTGCACCCGACCACGCTCTACCTGATGCGCGTGGGCGAAGACGGACGCGAGCCGCTCAAGGCCATGCCCGCCTTCTTCGACGCCCATCCCTATACGGTGGGCCAGCACGCGGCGCGTTCGCAGGACGGCACCATGGTCCCGTATTTCGTGGTGATGAACCGCGACACCAAGCTCGACGGCGCCAACCCCACCCTGCTCTACGGCTACGGCGGCTTCGAGGTGGCGCTCAAGCCCTTCTACAGCGGCTTGACGGGCGCGGCCTGGCTGGACGCGGGCGGCATCTACGTGCTGGCGAATATCCGCGGCGGCGGCGAGTTCGGCCCGCGCTGGCACCAGGCGGCGCTCAAGCAGCACCGCCAGCGCGCCTTCGACGATTTCATCGCCGTGGCCGAGGACCTGGCCGCGCGCGGCCTGACCAGCCCACGCCACCTGGGCATCATGGGCGGCAGCAACGGCGGCCTGCTGGTGGGCGCCGCCCTCACCCAGCGCCCCGAGCTGTTCGGCGCCGTGGTCTGCCAGGTGCCGCTGCTGGACATGCGCCGCTACCACGAGCTGCTCGCCGGCGCCTCGTGGATGGGCGAGTACGGCGACCCGGACGACCCGGCGGAATGGTCCTACCTGGCGCGCTATTCGCCCTATCACAACGTGTTCGCGCACCGGCACTATCCGCGCGTGCTGTTCACCACCTCGACCCGCGACGACCGCGTCCATCCGGGCCACGCGCGCAAGATGGCGGCGCGCATGCTGGAGCAAGGCCACGACGTGCTGTACTGGGAAAACACCGAGGGCGGACATGCGGGCGCGGCCGACAATGCGCAGACCGCACGGATGTATGCCTTGACGTATACCTTCCTGCTGGAACAGCTGCGCTGAAGGGCCTTCTTTCGAGCGATGTCACTACACTATCAGCTCTGCTAGGTGGCGGCGGGGCGGGACGGTGGAATACTTCTTCCTGTTGTATTTAACGTTTCTTCAGGAAAGGAAGTACCATGGCAAACGATCTGATGTGCGACGCGCTGGCGGCCGAACTCCAGGCCCAGCAAGTAGTACAACAGGCCGCGGGGGCACTGCGCATGGCGCCGCACGAGCTGCGCCGCCTCCGTATCAGCAAGCGCGAAAGCCAGGAGAAGTTCTGGAGCCGCTTCGGGGTCACCCAGTCGAGCGGCAGCCGCTTCGAAACCGGCCTGGCGATTCCCGCCCCGGTTGCAATCCTGCTGCGCCTCTATATCAACGGTAAGCTTAACGATGGGGATCTTCAGGGCTGATGAGGCCGAGGGCGATCGCTTTGACGACCGCCTGCTGGCGAGTGTTGACGCCGAATTTTTGGCGCACATTCGCCAGGTGAAAATTGACGGTCGCTTCGGAGCAGGTCGTAATGCGGGCGATTTCCCAAGAAGACTTACCGGCCGCCACCCATTGCAGTACTTCCAGCTCGCGCCGCGTTAGCCGCGGAGCACTTTCCTGCCGGGATTCCTGAACCCGGAACTTCGCCGACGAGGCGAATGCGTAGTCGCGGATCAAGGACAGGCCAGGCAGCACTTCGGCCACCGATTTGTGGAAGGCCTCGTCCGGCTCCGCATCCGACGCAAAACTCAGCACGCCAAACTCACCCTGCGGTCCATGGACCGGCAGGGTGACGCCGCTGCGAATCCCGAATTCACTCGCCTCTTCATACATCGCGCGCTGGGCCGGCTCCGCGAAGGTCGCAGGCTCCCAGACGATCGGCAGGCTGCTGGTCATGCAGTGGCCGACCACCGGGTCGAACTGGGCGAAGCCCTTGCGGTCGTAGCGTTCGCGCCACTCCGATGCATAGTTACTGCGCAAAAACGCCGAGTCGAAGCGGCTGTGCCGCGAATTGGCGACGCCGTACAGGACGCGGTCGAAGCCCTGACCGCGCGCCAGCTTGAACAGCAGGTCGGACCAGGACAGGACGTCGCGGCAGTGCATCATCTCGGCAAGTGAGGCGGTATCGATCATGGAGGCGGACTCGGTTATGACACGGTTAGCTATGCAACACCGCTATGCTAGTTGACTTCCCCCCCTTAAAGATTCACGAAAATTAACAACCCAGAAATAATTTTCTAATATAGGCCTACAACCTAAAGTTATTGTTGTAGTAAAGACACAACGGATTCACCAATCGTGCGCCGTCCACTTTGCGCTTTCGGGTACGCTCGCCCGGATTCGCGTCTGAACATTTCAATATTGCAAGTTTCATTCTGAAAATGTTAAAAGCTCAACAGCAACGCTTGACTTGGGCAGACACAAGAGTATCTTTTCACCGTTGAATTTGTAACAGTCCGCAGGCCGCCTGCACCTGCCGATCCCTCTCTTCTAGGAAACAAGGATTTAGTCGATGAACACGATGACCGATATGGGCGAACAGCTGGACGTCAAGTTGCTGCTGAACACCCTGATGGCACTCAAAAAGGGCGACTTCTCTGTTCGTATGCCCTCCGACTGGACGGGCGTGTCCGGCAAGATCGCCGATACGCTGAACGACATCATCGAAACCAAGCAGAAGATGGTCGAGACCGTGACCGAAGTGTCGCGCGTGGTCGGCCGCGAGGGCCACCTGACCCAGCGCGCGGACCTGCCGGGCGTGGTGGGCGGCTGGAGCACGATCATCAGCTCGGTCAACACCCTGATCGACGACCTGGTGCGCCCGACCACCGAGATGGCGCGCGTCATCGGCGCGGTGGCGAAGGGCGACCTGTCCCAGACCATGGCGCTGGAGGTCGACGGCCACCCGCTGAAGGGCCAGTACCTGCGCGCGGCGATGACCGCGAACACCATGGTGGAACAGCTCTCCTCCTTCTCCTCCGAAGTGACGCGCGTGGCGCGCGAGGTGGGTACCGAGGGCAAGCTGGGCGGCCAGGCGCAGGTGAAGGGCGTGGCCGGCACCTGGAAGGACTTGACCGACTCGGTGAACTCGATGGCGGGTAACCTGACTTCGCAGGTGCGTAACATCGCGGAGGTGACCACCGCGGTGGCGAACGGCGACTTGTCCAAGAAGATTACCGTGGACGTGCGCGGCGAGATCCTGCAGCTGAAGGACACCATCAACGTCATGGTGGACCAGCTGCGTTCCTTCGCATCCGAGGTGACGCGCGTGGCGCGTGAGGTGGGTACCGAAGGCAAGCTGGGCGGCCAGGCCTACGTGCCTGGCGTCGCGGGCACCTGGAAGGACTTGACCGACAACGTGAACTTCATGGCGTCCAACCTGACGGGCCAGGTGCGTAACATCGCGGCGGTGACCACCGCGGTGGCGAACGGCGACCTGTCCAAGAAGATTACCGTGGACGTGAAGGGCGAGATTCTCGAACTGAAGAACACGATTAACGTCATGGTGGACCAGCTGTCCTCCTTCGCATCCGAGGTGACCCGCGTGGCGCGTGAGGTGGGTACCGAGGGCAAGCTGGGCGGCCAGGCGGTCGTGAAAGGCGTCGCGGGCACCTGGAAGGACTTGACCGACTCGGTGAACTCGATGGCGGGTAACCTGACCGGCCAGGTGCGTAACATCGCGGACGTGACCACCGCCGTGGCGAACGGCGACTTGTCCAAGAAGATTACCGTGGACGTGAAGGGCGAGATTCTCGAACTGAAGAACACCATCAACGTCATGGTGGACCAGCTGAACTCCTTCGCATCCGAAGTGACCCGCGTGGCGCGGGAAGTGGGTACCGAAGGCCGCCTGGGCGGCCAGGCGAACGTGCCCGGCGTCGCGGGCACCTGGAAAGACTTGACCGACGGCGTGAACTCGATGGCGGGTAACCTGACGGGCCAGGTGCGTAACATCGCGGAGGTGACCACCGCGGTGGCGAACGGCGACCTGTCCAAGAAGATTACCGTGGACGTGAAGGGCGAGATCCTGGAGCTGAAGAACACCATTAACGTCATGGTGGACCAGCTGTCCTCATTCGCATCCGAGGTGACGCGCGTGGCGCGTGAGGTGGGTACCGAAGGCAAGCTGGGCGGCCAGGCTTATGTGCCAGGCGTCGGCGGCACCTGGAAAGACCTGACCGACAACGTGAACTTCATGGCGTCGAACCTGACGGGCCAGGTGCGTAACATCGCGGCGGTGACCACCGCCGTGGCGCGCGGCGACTTGTCCAAGAAGATTACCGTGGACGTGAAGGGCGAGATTCTCGAACTGAAAGACACCATCAACGTCATGGTGGACCAGCTGTCCTCGTTCGCATCCGAGGTGACGCGAGTCGCCCGTGAGGTGGGTACCGAGGGCAAGCTGGGCGGCCAGGCGAACGTGTCGGGCGTGGCCGGCACCTGGAAAGACTTGACCGAGAACGTGAACCAGCTGGCGGCGAACCTGACCAACCAGATGCGCGCCATTGGCGAGGTGGCGACCGCGGTGACCCGCGGCGACCTGTCGCGTTCGATTCAGGTGGAAGCGCGCGGCGAGGTGTCCTACCTGAAGGACAACATCAACGAGATGATTCGTAACCTGAAGGAGACCACGCAGAAGAACGCGCAGCAGGACTGGCTGAAGACCAACCTGGCGCGCTTCACCCGCCTGCTCCAGGGCCAGCGCGACCTCCAGGCCGTGACCAAGCTGATCCTGTCCGAACTGGCGCCGCTGGTCTCGGCCCACCACGGCGTGTTCTACATGATGGATTCGCAGGAATCCGACGCACGCCTGCGCATGATCGCCAGCTACGGCTACCGTTCCAGCCGCAAGCTGCCGACTTCCTTCCTGCCGGGCGAAGGCCTGGTGGGCCAGTGCGCGCTGGAGAAGACCCGCATCTGGCTGACCGACGTGCCGCGCGACTACATCGTGGTGTCCTCGGGCCTGGGCTCGGCGCCGCCGAACAACATCGTCGTGCTGCCTATCCTGTTCGAGCAGCAGGTCAAGGCGGTGATCGAAATCGCGTCGCTCGACCGCTTCACCGAAACCCACCTGTCCTTCCTCGACCAGCTGATGGAATCGATCGGCGTGGTGCTGAACACCATCGAGGCGAACAGCCGTACCGAATCGCTGCTGACCCAGTCGCAGTCGCTGGCGCAGGAACTGCAGCAGACCAACCAGGAACTGGCGGAGAAGGCGCGCCTGCTGTCCGAGCAGAACATCGAGGTGGAACGCAAGAACCGCGAGGTGGAACAGGCGAAGCTGGCGCTGGAAGAAAAGGCGACCCAGCTGGCCCTGTCCTCCAAGTACAAGTCCGAGTTCCTGGCCAATATGTCGCACGAGCTGCGTACGCCCTTGAACTCGCTCCTGATCCTGGCGCAGCAGCTCTCGGATAACCCCGAGGGCAACCTGTCGGCGCGCCAGGTGGAATTCGCGAAGACCATCCACGGCTCCGGTTCCGACCTGCTGACCCTGATTAACGACATTCTGGACCTGTCGAAGATCGAATCCGGTACCGTCACCCTGGACGTGTCGGAGTACCGCTTCTCGAACCTGCGCAACTACGTGGACCGCACCTTCCGCCACATGGCGGAAGCCAAGCACCTCGGCTTCCAGGTGGACCTGGCGGACAACCTGCCGACCGCCCTGATGACCGACACCACGCGCCTGCAGCAGGTGCTGAAGAACCTGCTGTCGAACGCGTTCAAGTTCACCAGCCACGGCAACGTCGCGCTGACCATCAGCCTGGTGGCCAGCGGCTGGACCGCCGACCACCCGAACCTGGTGCACGCCGACGCGGTGCTGGCCTTCTCGGTGCGCGACACCGGCGTGGGCATCCCGTCCGACAAGCTGCAGCTGATCTTCGAGGCATTCCAGCAGGCCGACGGCTCCACCGCGCGTAAATATGGCGGCACCGGCCTGGGCCTGTCGATCTCGCGCGAACTGGCGCGCCTGCTGGGCGGCGAAATCCGCGTCGAATCGACCGTCAACGTCGGCTCGACCTTCACCCTCTACCTGCCGTACAACCGCGCGGGCTTCATCAACTACGAACAGACCCGCCAGCCGCAGCCGGCCCGCCTGGCGCCGCCGGTGCAGCAGCCGCCGGCGGCCCAGCTGCCTGCCGCCCAGGAGCATGCCGACAGCGCGGCGGTCGAGGTGCTGGACGCCTCCGGCGCCGTGATCGAATACGCATCGATGGCGGACGACCGCGGCCTGGTCACCCCGGGCGACCCGTCGGTGCTGATCGTGGAGGACGACGAGCGCTTCGCCAAGGTGCTGCTCGACTTCGCCCGCGAGAAGAACTTCAAGGGCATCGTCACCCACCGCGGCGACTCGGCGCTGTCGCTGGCGCGCGACTACCTGCCGTCGGCGATCCTGCTCGACATCGACCTGCCGGACATCGACGGCTTCACGGTGCTCGACCGCCTCAAGCGCGACCCGAACACCCGCCACATCCCGGTGCACGTGATGTCCTCGCTGCGCGAGCGCGAGCGCGCACTGCGCCAGGGCGCCATCTCGTACATCAACAAGCCGGTCGGCCGCGAGCAGCTGCAGGAGGAATTCAAGCGCATCCAGAAGTTCCTGATGGGCGGCAAGCGCAGCCTGCTGGTGGTGGAAGACGACATGGCCCAGCGCGAGTCGATCGTTTCCCTGATCGGCAACACCGACATCCACATCGTCACCGTGGAAGACGGCAAAGGCGCGCTGGAAGCGCTGGAGAGCTCGCACTTCGACTGCATGGTGCTGGACCTGACCCTGCCGGACATCTCGGGCTTCGAGCTGATGGACAAGATCAGCAAGAACGAGCGCCTGCGCGACCTGCCGATCGTGATCTACACGGCCAAGGAACTGTCGCGCGCCGAAGTCACGAAGCTCAAGCGCTACGCCAAGACCATCGTGATCAAGGACGCCCGCTCGCCGGAGCGCCTGCTGGACGAGACGGCGCTGTTCCTGCACCGCTCGCAGGCATCGCTGCCGGAGACCCAGCGCCGCATGCTGGAAGAGATCCACGCGCTGGACGGCGGCCTGGCTGGCCGCAAGGTCCTGATCGTCGACGACGACCTGCGTAACATCTTCGCGCTGTCCACCCTGCTGGAGCGCCAGCAGATGCAGGTGCAGTTCGCCGAGAACGGCCGCGACGGCATCGAGGTGCTGGAGAGGGACCCGAGCATCGAGATCGTCCTGATGGACATCATGATGCCGGAGATGGACGGCTACGACACGATGCGGGCGATCCGCCGCATTCCGAAGTTCCGTTCGCTGCCGATCATCACGCTGACCGCGAAGGCGATGAAGGGCGACCGCGACAAGTGCATCGCCGCCGGCGCCTCGGACTACATCACCAAGCCGGTGGACGTGGCCCAGCTGCTGTCGATGATGCGCGTCTGGCTGCACTGATGGCTGCGTGCATGGAGCCATCTTGGATGCAATGACCGGGTTCGCCACCCTTCAGGCGACCGAGGATCTCGAGATCGAATTGCTGCTGGAAGCCCTGTTCCAGCGCTTCGGTTTCGATTTCCGCGGGTATGACAGGAATCTGCTGCGCAGGAAGCTGCTGGCGCTGCTGCGCCAGCGCGGATTGGCCACGGTGTCGGCGCTGCAGGAAAAGGTGCTGCACGAGTCGGGCGCGGCGCTGGCCGTGGTGCGCACGCTGGCGGTGGCCGGCGCGCCGCTGTTCGACCGTCCCGACTGGGTGCGGCGCCAGCGCATCGCCCTCGGCGACAGCCTGCGTCCCACCGCCCTGCCCCGGGTCTGGCTGGCCGAGCCGGCCGGCGTGGGTGAGGCCTGGACCCTGGCGATCCTGCTGGCGGAAGAAAAGCTGTACGCGCGCACCCAGGTGTTCGCCACCCTGGCCAGCGACGAACTGCTGGCCGAGCTGCGCGACGCCACGGTGCCGGTCGCCCAGCTGGCCGAGTTCCAGCCGCAGTACGAGCAGAGCGGCGGTACCGGGCGCCTGGCGGATTACTTCGAAGTGGCGAACGGCGAAGCCCGCCTGCTGCCGCGCCTGCGCGAGCGCATCACCTGGGCGCAGTACAGCCTGGTCACGGACGCCTCGTTCAACGAGTTCCACGCCATCGTCTGCTGCCGCGCCCTGTCCGACTTCGGCCCGCTGCTGCGCCAGCGCGTGCTGCGCCTGTTCCACGACAGCCTGGCGCTGTTCGGGGTGATGGGGATCGACAAGGAGCTGGGGGCGAGCGATGCGTTTGTGGAGGATTACCAGCGGCTGTTCGAGGATGCGGCCTGGTATAAGCGCGTCAGGTAAGCCTGACACTTCTGGCCCGCAGCTCTTGAACCGTGGGTGCCCCCCCGGGGGGGGGGGGGGGGGGGTTTTTTTGGGTTTTGGGGGGGGCCCCCCCCCCCCCCCCCCACCCCCCCCCCCCCCCCCCCCGGGGGGCCCGCCCCCCCCCCCGCCCCCCCCCCCCCCCCCCCCCCCCCCCCCCCCCCCCCCCCCCCCCCCCCCCCCCCCCCCCCCCCCGGCGGCCGCGGCGCCCCCCCACCCCCCTGGGGGCTAAAAAACCAAAAAAAAACCCCCCCCCCCCCCCCACCCCCCGGGCGCCCCCCCCCCCCCCCCCCCCCCCCCCCCCCCGGGGGGGGCCCCCACGGTTCTATTTTGCGGTTAGGCTGGCTCCAACGCCGCACTCCCCTGCTCCGCCATCCACGCCTCCACCTTCTCCGCGCACCTCGGCGCCAGGTGCAAGCCCAGCTTGGTCCGCCGCCACAGCACATCCACCGCCGTCCGCGCCCACTCCTCGCGCATCAGGTAGCGCAGCTCCGCCTCGTACAAGCCCGTCACCACCTCGGCCCCGAGGTCCTCGAGGCAAACCGCCGCCCCGATCAGCCGCTCCACCCGCGTCCCGTAAGCGCGCGCATAGCGCAGCGCCAGCGGCGCCGGCAGCCAGGCATGGCGGCGCTGCAGGGCCGCCACCCAGCGGTCGAATTCCAGCACGCCCCGGCTGTCCGGCGCGGGGCCGAACAAATCCCCGCCCGGCAGCACCGCTCCCGCGGTCCAGGCCGGCGTGGCGCACCCGAGGGCCGGCCCGATCCAGTCCAGCACCTGCTCGGCCAGCTTGCGATAGGTCGTGATCTTCCCGCCCAGGACGGACAGCAGCGGCGGCCCGTCCGCATCCTGCTCCAGGTAGTAGTCGCGCGTCGCCGCGGCCGCGCTCTCGGCCTCGTCCTCCAGGATCGGGCGCACGCCCGAATAGCTCCACACCACGTCTTCCGGCTCGAGCTGGCGCCGGAAGTAGCGGTTGGCCAGCTCGCACAGGTAGCGCTTTTCCTGCGCGCCGATGCTCGCATCGCCCGGATCGCCCTCGTAGTCGACGTCGGTGGTGCCGATCAGGGTGAAGGCGCCCTCGTAGGGAATCGCGAACACCACCCGCCCGTCCGGATGCTGGAACAGGTAGGCGCAGGAGTGGTCGAACAGGCGCGGCACCACGATGTGGCTGCCCTTGATCAGGCGCAGCTTCCGGTGCGGCGCCACCGCATTGGCCTGGCGCGCCAGCCGTCCGGCCCACGGCCCGGCGGCATTCACCAGGCCGCGCGCCTTCACCTTGATCGGCCGGCCGTCCGCGACCAGGGTGGCGTCCCAGTGGCCGACGCGGCGCGTGAGCTCGCTGCACAGGGTGCGCGGCAGGATGGTGGCGCCGCGTTCGCGCGCGTCGATGGCGTTCAGCACCACCAGGCGCGCATCGTCCACCCAGCCGTCGGAATACACGAAGGCGCGCGTAAACTCGGGTTTCAGGGGCTGTCCGGCGCGGTGCGCGCCCAGCTCGACCGTTTCCGAGGCCGGCAGGAATTCGCGCGGGGCCATACGGTCGTAGAGGAACAGCCCCGCGCGGATCAGCCAGGCGGGCCGCTGGCCGGCGTCCTGGGGCATGACGAAGCGCATCGGCCGCATGATGTGGGGCGCGCTGCGCAGCAGGGTCTCGCGTTCCAGCAGCGCCTTGCGCACCAGGCCGAACTCGCGGTGCTCCAGGTAGCGCAGGCCACCATGGATCAGCTTGCTGGACGAGGAGGACGTGTGCGCGCCCAGGTCGTCCTTCTCGCACAGCAGCACGCGCAGGCCGCGCCCGGCCGCATCGCGGGCGATGCCCACGCCGTTGATGCCGCCTCCCACGACCAGCAGGTCGCATTCGATCGTCTCTTTCATCGCCGCCTCCATGCCACGCGCCGCTGCGCTCATCCGGCCCAGTGTAGGAGCCCACGCAAGAACCGTGTTTGCATGGATCAATTATGCGAAGAATCTGCGTCGCCGTGTGTAAAATCGACACATGCACAACCCATCCCACCCGGCCGCCCTTGCCACGACGCGTGCCTGGGTCCGCATGCCCTCCGGGCGCCGGCTGGACCTGCTCGATCCCACGCCCTTCGACTGGGACGACGCCGACCTGGCCCTGGGCCTGGCCCGCACCTACCGCTGGGGCGGCCACTCGGCCTGGCCCCTGCCGCTGTCCGTGGCCCAGCATTCGATCACGGTGATGCTGCTGCGCCGCGCCGCCGGCCCGGCCATCTCGCCCCTGGAGGAATTGCGCGAGCTGCTGCACGACGCCGAGGAAGGCCTGCTCGGTTTCGATGCGATCTCGGTCATCAAGCCCTTCCTGGGCGAGGCCTTCCGCGACCTGACCCGGCGCCTGGAGCACGCGGTCTTCCTGCGCTACGGCCTGCCGGCCTGGGATGCGCGCTCGCATGCCGCGCACAAGCGCGCCGACCGCCTGGCGGCGGCCACCGAGGCCGTGCACGTGGCGGGCTGGTCGATGGACGAAGTGCGCCGCACCCTCAAGATCCGCGCCGCCGTGCTGACCGACGACCCGTTGGCCGAGCGCTACGGCTGCCGCCCGTGGGAACCCTGGCCGCCGGCCCTGGCGAGCGAACGATTCCTCGCCGAACTCGAGCGCCTCAAGCATGCCGTCCACGCCGCTTGAGCCCATCGCGCGCGCCGCCGCGCTGCTGCGGGACGCCGACGGCCTCCTGATCGCGGCCGGCGCCGGCATCGGCGTCGATTCCGGCCTGCCCGACTTCCGCGGCGCCGCCGGCTTCTGGCGCGCCTACCCGGCGCTCGCCCAGCGCAGGATGTCCTTCCACGAGATCGCCTGTCCGGACACCTTCGACAGCGACCCGCGCCTGGCCTGGGGTTTCTATGGCCACCGCCTGGGCCTGTACCGACGCACCCTGCCCCATGCGGGCTTCGCGCTGCTGCGCGCCCTCGGCGAACGCATGGCCCACGGCAGCTTCGTCTTCACCAGCAATGTCGACGGGCAGTTCCAACGCGCCGGTTTCGCGGACGACCAGGTGGCGGAATGCCACGGCTCGATCCACCACCTGCAGTGCACCCGGCCCTGCTGCGACGCGATCTGGCCGGCCGAGGGCTTCCAGCCCCAGGTCGATGCGGCGCAGTGCCGGCTGGTGTCGCCGCTGCCGCACTGCCCGCGCTGCGGCGCGTTGGCCCGGCCGAATATCCTGATGTTCTACGACGGCGCCTGGATCGATGCACGGACCGCCGCGCAGTTCGAGCGTTTGGCGGCCTGGCGCGCGGGCGTGACGCGGCCCGCGGTGATCGAACTGGGTGCGGGGACGGACATCCCCTCGGTGCGCCGCTTCGCGGAATCGCAAGGCGTGCCTGTCGTACGGATCAATCCGCGCGAAGCGCAGGTGCGCGACGGCGTCGCACTGGAAATGGGCGCGCTCGCGGCCATGCAGGCGCTGGCCTCCGCGACCGGGCTTGATCTAGCGCAACAATGAAAGCTAAGTGGCTGATTTCATTCAGGCTTTTGGCCTATCCACAAGAAATGTGGATAAGTATGTGGAAAAGCGGCACTTGACAAGCCGCAAGGGCACTACTGATGCGGGTTTCAACAAAATGCCCGTTCTACAGGCAAAAATAATGCCCAATAAAATCAGTCACTTGCACGTGCACCACTTATAAGCAGCTCATCCGTATGCGGTCCAGTCCTACAAAAATGATGAATCGGGGATAAGTCGCCAATCTGCTGTCATCTTTCGTCATTTCCACGCGTTCCTGGCCCGCTCGCGCACGAGCATGCGGACGCTCTCCGGAACCGGCCGGCGCACCTCGCGCTGCTCGGCATTGAGCCAGGCGCATTCCTCGAAATGCTTGAGCATGGCCGGGGTAATGAAGCGGGTCCGGGCCGCATACACATGGCGGTCGCCCATCTGCGCCTGCTGCTTGATGAAGAAACGGTTCGGCACCACCAGGTGCAGGTGCTCCTTCGCCCGCGTCATGGCCACGTAGAGCAGGCGGCGCTCTTCCTCGATGTCGTCCTGGCTGCCGGTGCTCATGTCCGAGGGAATGCAGCCGTCCACCACGTTCAGCACGTGCACGGACTTCCATTCCTGGCCCTTGGCCGAATGGATGGTCGACAGGATCACATAGTCCTCGTCCAGCAGCGGCGGGCCGGCGCGGTCGCTGGTCGCTTCCGGCGGGTCGAGGGTGATCTCGGCCAGGAAGGCTTCGCGGCTGCCATGGCCGCCCGCCAGCGCCGCCAGCTGCTCCACGTCGGCTGCGCGCACTTGCGCATCGTCGTGCATGCGTTCCAGGTGCGGCAGATACCATTGCTTGACCAGTTCGATGTCCGCCGGCCAGCGCAGGCCGGGCGTGCGCAGGCGCCGGTACAGGGCCACGAAGGCGTCCCAGTCTTCCTTGCTGCGCGCCGGCACCGCGAAGGCTTCGCAAGCCGCCGCCGGATCGGTGCTTTCGCCCACCGCATCGAGCAGGCGGCTGGCGGTGGCCGGGCCGATGCCCGGGATCAGCTGGGCCACGCGGAAGCCCGCCAGGCGCCCGCTCGGGTTCTGGGCGAAGCGCAGCACGGCCAGCACATCCTTGATGTGGGCCGCTTCCAGGAACTTCAGTCCGCCGAACTTCACGAAGGGAATATTGCGGCGCATGAGTTCGAGTTCCAGCGCCGCGCTGTGGCTGGCGGCGCGGAACAGCACCGCCTGCTGGGTCAGGGCGACGCCGGCCTCGCGCTGCTCCAGGATCCGGTTGCAGACCCAGCGCGCCTGCTCGGCCTCGTCGGGAATCAAAACCAGCTGCGGCTTCATGCTGGAGGCCTTGTCGGTCCACAGGGTCTTGGCATGGCGCTCCAGCGCGCCCGCGATCACGGCGTTCGAGGCGTCCAGGATAGGCTGGGTGGAGCGGTAATTGCGCTCCAGGGTGATCAGGCGGGCCGGCTGGCTGAACTGCTGCGGGAAGTCGAGGATGTTGCGCACCGTCGCCCCGCGGAAGGCATAGATGGACTGGGCGTCGTCGCCCACCACCATCACGCCCTGCCCGCTCGGCTTCATGCCGGCCAGGATGGACGCCTGCAGGCGGTTGGTGTCCTGGTATTCGTCGACCAGCACGTGGTCGAACAAGGCGCCCAGCTCGGGGCCCAGCTCGGGATCGGCCGCCATCTCGGCCCAGAACAGCAGCAAGTCGTCGTAGTCCAGCACGTTCTGTTCCTGCTTGGCGTCGACGTAGGCGCCGAACAGGGTCTTGAGCTGGGCCTCCCACTCGCTGCACCAGGGGAAGAAGGCTTGCAGCACGTCGTCCAGCGGCGCGCGGCTGTTCACCACCCGCGAGTAGATCGACAGGCAGGTGCCCTTGAGCGGAAAGCGCTTTTCCGTCTGCGACAGGCCGATCTCGTGGCGCACCAGGCCCATCAGGTCTTCCGAATCGCCGCGGTCGTGGATGGTGAAGGATTCGTCCAGGCCGATCCGGCCCGAGAACTCGCGCAGCAGGCGCGCGCCCACGGCGTGGAAGGTGCCGGCCCAGGGAAGGTCGACCTGGGTCTGGGCGCCGGACTTGCCGAGCAGGCGCTGCAGCACGCCGCCGGCGCGGCGCGTCATCTCGCTGGCGGCGCGGCGCGAAAATGTCAGCAGCAGCATGCGTTGCGGGTCGGCGCCGGCCTGGATCAGGCGCGCTACGCGATGCGCGAGCGTATTCGTCTTGCCCGAGCCCGCGCCGGCCACCACCAGCAGCGGACGCGGCGTTTCGGCGCCGATGTCATGCTCGACGGCCGCCCGCTGCTCGGGGTTGAGCGCGGCGAAAGGATCGTCTTTGGTGGGCGTGAGGACGGCGGACATTGGTGGGCGGAGCTGGAAAATGCCATACTGTACATTTATCCAGTCCTGTTCAGCAAGAGGGAATTTCAGACAGGAACGATTCAGTGCGCATGTGTCGTGAAGGTTTACATGCACAAAGCGGCCTAAGTATTGGAAAAATCTAAACTTTTCCGGATATCCACAAAGTCTGTGGAAAACACTGTGGAAAAACGGGGGCTTGACACGCCAAACGCGGCCAAACATGCGGGTTTCAACAATTTGCCTATTGGGAAGGCAGTGTGGTTAACCACGAAAATCAAGGGCTTACGTAAGGCCCGCACTATTTTTTATAGCGACCTTAAAAACTTCCGCGTGCACAATTCCTGTGCATAAGCAGCATGGCGGAAACTACCAAAATCCGACAGTTCAAGCCACGCTCCGGTGCCGCGGATCGAGCAGTACCCGCTCGATCACTTGCGACCGGACCGCCTGGCGTTTGAGGAATTCAAGGGCGCAGAGCATGCCGGACTCGCGCATCAGCGCGATGCCGCGCGCGACGATGTCGCGCTGGCGCGGGTCACGCCTTTGTTCCATGAAGTCGGCAACCGGCGAGTTGGCTTGGGCGGGATATGGGCCCATCGAGAGTCCTCCTGTGGGGTGATTTGCCGCCCCACGATTATTCAGTACTGTTTAACGAAGTCAATACCAGATCCATATCGTGCTGCAGGCGATGCGAGAAAATGCGCCGGCGCCGGCGCCGCCTGCGTTGCGCCGCGTTCCGCCGTCCCTGCCTACAATCGCCTTATCACACTGTCCAGGAGGTCCGCCATGAGCATGCACCCCGATCCCGACCTGAACCCCGGCGACGAAGCCGAACCGGGCACGCCCGGCGCCGGCGAGGACATCTGCGAGGCCTGCGCCGGCACCGGCCGGCTGGGCGACGGCAAGCCCTGTCCCGAATGCGGGGGCAGCGGCCGCGTCATGCGCGGCATCGGCGGGGGCTGAATCCACGGGCGGCTGAAAGCGGACTGAAAGGACGGCGTGCCATAATGGCGGGATGACCGCTTCACCCTCCGCTATCCCCGCATCCGTCCCAGGTTCCAGCCCCGAGCGCCCGCGCCCCGCGTCGCTGACCGCCCTCTTCATCGCCTTCACCCTCCTGGCCCTGCAAGGCTTCGGCGGCGTGCTGGCGGTCGTCCAGCGCGAGGTGGTCGAGCGCCGCCGCTGGCTCAGCAACGAAGAGTTCATCGAGGACTGGGCGGTGGCCCAGATCATGCCGGGACCGAACGTGGTCAACCTGGCGATGATGCTCGGCGCCCGCTGGTTCGGCCTGGCCGGCGCCCTCACCGCCCTGGCCGGCCTGCTGGCGGTGCCGCTGGTCGTGGTCCTGCTGCTGGCCCTGGTGCATGCGCGCTTCGCGGACAATCCGCACGTGGCCGGCGCCCTGCGCGGCATGGCCGCCGTCTCGGCCGGCATGATCGCCGCCACCGGCCTGCGCATGGCCGCCACCCTGGCGCGCAATCCCGTGCCCCTGGTGTTCGGCATCGCGATCGCCGCCTGCGCCTTCGTGCTGCTAGCCTGGGTGCGCGTGCCGCTCACCTGGGTCCTGTTCCCGCTCGGCGGCCTGGGCTGCCTGCTGGCGTGGCGGGGGCTGCGATGAGCGTCCATCACATCGTCCTGACCTGGCAGGACTGGATCGACCTGTTCGGCCACTACCTGATGCTGTCCCTGATGTCGCTGGGCGGCGCGATTTCGACCTCGAGCGAGATGCACCGCTACCTGGTGGAGCAGCAAGGCTGGCTGACCCAGGCCCAGTTCAACGAGGCGATCGCCCTGGCCCAGGCCGCGCCGGGGCCGAACGTGCTGTTCGTGGCCCTGATGGGCTGGCACGTGGGCCTGAACGCCGGCAGCACCGCCGCCGCCTTCCTCGGCGTGGCGGTCACCATGGTCGGCATCATGCTGCCTTCGACCATCTTCACCTACCAGGTGGCGCAATGGGGCCACCGTAACCGCGAACTGCGCGCCGTGCGCGCCTTCAAGCAGGGCATGGGGCCGCTGGTGATCGGCATGCTGCTGTCCACCGCCTGGCTGCTCGCCGCGTCCGGCGGCGGCGGCGCCAACCTGCCCCTGTGGCTGCTGGCCGCGGGGAGCTGCGTGGTGATCTGGCGCACCCGCATCCACCTGCTGTGGATGCTGGCCGCGGGAGCGCTGCTGGGAGCGTTCGGCGTGGTCTAACTGGCAAGATCGTGATGAACGCGGCATACTAAAGCTTCTCCTCCACTTCCGCCGACATCATGCTCGAACTCCTCAACGAACACGCCTGCTTCGGCGGCGTCCAGCGCTTCTACCGCCACGATTCCAGCGCCATCGGCCTGCCGATGCGCTTTTCCGTCTACCTGCCGCCCGGCCACGAGGGCAAGCGCCTGCCGGTGCTGTTCTACCTGGCCGGCCTGACCTGCACCGAAGAGACCTTCATGATCAAGGCCGGCGCCCAGCGCGTGGCGGCCGAGGAAGGCCTGATCCTGGTCGCGCCGGACACCAGCCCGCGCGGCGCCGGCGTGCCAGGCGAGAGCGACAGCTGGGACTTCGGCGTGGGCGCCGGCTTCTATGTCGACGCCAGCGAGGGCGAGTGGGCGCGCCACTACCGCATGTACAGCTACATCCTGGAGCTGCGCGAGCTGGTGCTGGCCCAGCTGCCGGCCGATCCGGAACGCACCGGCATCTTCGGCCACTCCATGGGCGGCCATGGGGCCCTCGTGATGGCGCTGCGCAATCCGTCACTGTTCCGCTCGGTGTCCGCCTTCGCGCCGATCGCCGCGCCGAGCCGCTGCCCCTGGGGCAAGAAGGCCTTCGGCGGCTACCTGGGCGCCGACGAGGCGGCCTGGGCGCGCTACGACGCCAGCGCCCTGATGGCCGGCCGGCGCGAGGCGCCCTTCCCCGGCGGCATCCTGATCGACCAGGGCCTGGCGGACAAGTTCCTGGCCGAGCAGCTGTACCCGGAAGCTTTCGAGCAAGCCTGCGCCCAGGCCGACCAGCCACTCGAACTGCGCCGCCACGCGGGCTACGACCACGGCTACTTCTTCATCCAGACCTTCGTCGCCGACCACCTGCGCTTCCACCGCCGCCAGCTCTCCTGAGCGCGCTTATGCCCGGGTGGACGCATGCCGTCCACCCTGCTTGAAACTTGCCATCCGCTGCCCTATAAAGAAGGTGCCGGCATCCGCCGGCCATGTCCATCACATGTCCCTCACCAAACGGAGGCCATCATGAATCTCGTGAGAAGAGGCGGTTCGCCGCTCTCGGCCTACCGTCCGGGCTCGGTCGAGGACCAGTTCGGCCGGATGGTCGAGACCATGTTCGAGGACTTCTTCGCGCCGCTCGCGCAAGGCGGGCGCTGGGGCGAGGAAGGGACCCTCACACCACGCGTGAACGTCACCGAAACCGACAAGACCTATGAGGTGCAGGCCGACCTGCCCGGCGTCGCGAAGGAGGACGTCAAGGTCAGTATCGACGGCGGACGCGTACAGATCGAGGCTGAATGCCGGCAGGCAAACGAACGCCGCGAGGGCGAAACGGTGGTGTATGCTGAACGCACCGCACGCAAGTTCATGCGCAGCTTCACCCTGCCGCAGGAAGTCGACGATACGACGGCGCAGGCAAGGCTCGAGAACGGCGTCCTTCTGTTGACCCTGCCCAAAAAGCAGGGCGCCGAAGCGCGCCGCCTGACCATCCAGTAAGCGCCTGGCTCCACCCGAGGGCCGCCGCCGGGTGGCCCGCAAGACCGCGTTGCGGCGAAGCCGCACAACAACGCGGTCTTCTTATTTTTCAGGACGGGCGCAGCATGCAGCAAACCGACGCCTTTACCGACCGCGCTCACGCGGGCCGCCAGCTGGCACGCCAGCTGCGGCAGTATGCGGGTCCCGACACCCTGGTGCTGGCCCTGCCGCGCGGCGGCGTGCCGGTGGCCTTCCCGGTGGCCCAGGCCCTGCATGCCGAGCTCGACCTGATGCTGGTGCGCAAGCTCGGCTTGCCGGGCCAGGAGGAATTCGCCATGGGCGCCATCGCCAGCGGCGGGGTGCGCGTGCTGCAGCCGGGGGTGCCCGGGCTGATGGGCGTGACCCAGGAAGAAGTCGACGAGGTCACGCGGCGCGAGGAGCAGGAGCTGGCGCGGCGCGAGCGGCGCTACCGCGGCGGGCGTCCCCCGCCCCGGCTGCGCGGGCGCACCGTGATCCTGGTCGACGACGGAATCGCCACCGGCGCCACGATGCAGGCGGCGGTGGAAGTGGCGCGCCACCAGGCGCCGGAGCGGCTGGTGGTGGCCGCGCCGGTGGGCGCGCCGGACACGGTCGCCAGCCTGGAGGAACAGGTCGACGAGGTGGTCTGCCTGGCGACGCCGCCGCGCTTTCGGGCGGTGGGCCAGTGGTACCGCAAGTTCGACCAGACGAGCGACGAGGAAGTGCAGGATTTGCTGGCGCAGGCCTGGGCAGGGACGCCCGGCCAGTAGGCAAAGCGCCGACCCAACCCAATCGAGAGGAGCCGACATGAAACAGATCAAGACCGACAGCCGGATGGAACTGGGCGACATGGGTAAATGGATCGGCGCAGCCGCCGCCGGTGCGCTCTTGATGTATATCTTCGACCCCGAACGCGGGCGCGCCCGGCGCGCCTATGCCGCCCACACGGTGCGCGACGCCGGCCTGCATACCGGCGACGCCATCGGCGGCTTGCTGCGCAGCGCCACCGCCAGCCTGAACGCGGCGCGCGACAGCGCTTCCGCCGCCTACGCCCGCGCCGACGCCATGGCGACCCGCGCCGGCGAACGGATCGCCGACACCGCGCACGATCTTGCCTCCAGCGCCGCCGACGCCGCCTCGCGCACGCGCGGCCGGATCGCCAGCGCCGCCGAGGAGTCGCGCGAGCGCAGCCGGGAGCTGGAGCACCGACTGGAACGCAATACCTGGGAAGCGCGGGGACGCATGGATGCGCGCATGGACGCCGAGGCGGACCGCGCCCGCTCGCGGGTGCGCGAAGCCGCGAGCCAGGCGCGCGGCTGGCTCGACGAACTGGTCAACGCCTTCGACCACCGCAGCCCCACCCTCACCAATTCCGCCCTGCTCGGCGGCGGGGTGCTGGGCCTGACCGGCCTGGCGCGCCGTTCCCCGCTCGGCGTGGTGCTCGGCCTGGGCGCCCTGGCCCTGCTGGCCAGGAGCGGCGGCGGCGCGCGTCTTGCCGCCATGGTGCGCGGGCAACCCTCGGGCAGCCGGATCGAGGTCGAGAAAACCATCGAGATCGCCGCCGCGCCCGATGAGGTCTACGATGCCTGGTCGAACTACGACAACTTTCCGCGCTTCATGTCGCACGTGAGCGAGGTGCACGACCTGGGCCACCGCCGTTCGCACTGGGTGGTCAAGGGCCCGGGCGGCAGCGAATATTCGTGGAACGCCGTCATGACCGAGCAGGCGCGCCCCGACCACATGGCCTGGCGCAGCGAGCCGGGCTCGGAGATCGAGCAGGAAGGCGCGGTGAGTTTCGAGCCGGTGCGCGGCGGCACCCGGGTCACGGTGCGCATGGCCTATACGCCGCCGGGCGGCGCCCTCGGCCACGGGCTGGCGCGCATGCTGGGCGCCGATCCCAAGCGCCAGATGGACGACGACCTGGCGCGCATGAAGTCCTTCATCGAGCGCGGCGTGACGCCCTACACGTCCTCCCACTCGCCCGCCGGTGACCGCTACCTGCATTGAGTCATCATGGCGATCATCACCGACACCGCCCTCGATGCGATCCGCTCGCAAGCCGTCCCGATCGCGGGCGGCGCGCGCGACTATGACGCCCTGCTCGACCTGGTGGGCAACGCCCGCTTCGTCCTGCTGGGCGAAGCGACCCACGGCACGCATGAGTTCTACGCCGAGCGGGCCCGCATCACCCAGCGCCTGATCGAGGAAAAAGGCTTCACGGCCGTGGCGGTGGAGGCCGACTGGCCGGACGCCTACCGGGTCAACCGCTACGTGCGCGGCGAAGGCCACGACGCCGACGGGCGCGCGGCGCTGTCCGGCTTCGAGCGCTTCCCGGCCTGGATGTGGCGCAATACCGCGGTGCTCGACTTCGTGGAATGGCTGCGCGCGCGCAACGAGGCCAGCCAGGCCAAGGCCGGTTTCTACGGACTCGACCTGTACAGCCTGTTCACCTCGATCCACGAGGTGCTCGGCTACCTCGACAAGGTCGACCCGGAAGCCGCGCGCGAGGCGCGCCGCCGCTACGCCTGCTTCGACCACTACGACCGCGACAGCCAGCAGTACGGCTACGCGGCCAGCTTCGGCATGAGCGACTCCTGCGAACAGGGCGTGCTGGCGGCCCTGCACGACCTCCAGCAGCGCGCCTTCGACTACATGCAGGGCGACGGCATCGCGGCCGAGGACGCGTATTTCTGCGCCCAGCAGAATGCGCGCCTGGTCAAGAACGCCGAGGAATACTACCGCACCATGTTCCGCGGCCGGGTCTCGTCCTGGAACCTGCGCGACAGCCACATGGCCGAGACCCTGGACGCGCTCGCGCGCCACCTCTCGCGCGACGGCAAGCCGGCCCGCATCGTGGTCTGGGAACACAACTCGCACATCGGCGATGCGCGCGCCACCGAGATCGGGCGCATGGGCGAATGGAACGTGGGGGAACTCGCGCGCAAAGCCTATGGCGCCGACACCTGCCTGATCGGCTTCTCGACCTATGACGGCCGGGTCACGGCTGCTTCGGAATGGGACGGACCGGCCGAGCACAAGCACGTGCGCCCCGGCCTGCCGGGCAGCTACGAGCACACGCTGCACAGCACCGGCCTGGGCAATTTCTATGTGCCCCTGCGCGATCCCGGTCCCGCGCGCGACGCCCTGATGGAGGGACGCCTCGAGCGCGCCATCGGCGTGCTCTATATCCCGCGCACCGAGCGCCAGAGCCATTACTTCATGGCCCAGCTGCCGCGCCAGTTCGACGCCGTGATCCACATCGACCGCACGACGGCGGTCGAGCCCCTCGATCCGACCAGCGGCTGGCATTCGAACGAGCCGCCGGAGACCTATCCTCAGGGCTTGTGACTCGGAGCCAGGTTCAATCCTGGCCCATCGCCGCCAGCCCGGCCGTTTCAGCCTTCACCTGCCCGGCGCCTCCAAACCTGGCGACGCCGGATGGCCCTCCTTTGGCGTCGCGTCTCCATCGAAAATCGCATAGCCGTCCCTGCCCTTTCGCTTGGCCTCATACAGCGCACTGTCGGCTGCCGCCAGCAACTCTTCCTGGTTCTGGTCCGCGTGCGACAAGGCGATGCCGACGCTGCTCGATGCCTGCAACGGCCCCTTGCTGGTGTCGATCGGCACCCGCATCGTCGCCACGATCTTGGCCGCGATGCGTTCGGCCTCGGCCGGCGACGAGATCTCCTCCAGGATCACGACGAATTCGTCGCCCGACAGGCGCGCCGGGGTGTCGGTATTGCGCACACCCGCCGTCAGGCGTCGCGCGAACTCCTTCAGCACCTCGTCGCCGACGCCGTGGCCATAGGTGTCGTTGATGCGCTTGAAATGGTCGACGTCGAGATAGGCCAGGGCCAGCGGCTTGCGACTGCGCCGGGCCCGGTCCAGGGCGTGCTGCAGGGTTTCGGTGAACATGTGACGGTTGGCGATCCCGGTCAGGGTATCGATGCGGGTCAGCTGCACCAGCTGCTCCTCGACTTCCTTGGTATGGGTTACATCGTGCATGAGGGCGTAGACGCCGGCGACCGTGCCGTCCAGCTGGAGATCGGGAATGAAGGTGCCCTGCAGATAGCGCGGCGCGCCGGGCACATCCAGCTTCACTTCGCAGGTGACACTGTGGCCGGCGAAGGCCTCGTCGAGCTTGTCCCGCACCTGGGCATAGGCTTCGCGCCCCATCAGTTCCGACACCGTCATGCCGGCCAGCTGCGCCAGCGATACGTCGAACCACTTTTCGAAGGTGGCGTTGCCGAAGCCGAAACGCCGCTCCCTGTCGAGGTAGGCAATCAGCACCGGCAGGTTGTCCGCAATCGTGCGCAAGCGCTTCTCGGTCGCATTGCGGTCCCCTTCGGACGTCTCGCGCTCCGCCATCAGCTCGTAGAAGGCGCGCCCCAGTTCGCCGATTTCGTCCTTGCGGCCGTCGCGCAGCACCGCGATGTCGCTGGCATCGTGGCGAATCGCCCAGACCTGGTCGCGCAGGGTCTCCAGCGGCCCCAGCAGCCGGAATACCAGCACCCAAGCCAGCACCCCGGAGGCCAGCGCCAGGCCGAGCGCGCCGAAGAAGGCGTTGCGGCGCATTTCGGCCAGCGGCGCGAAGGCCTCGTCGCTCGGGTAGCGCGCCGCCAGGATCCAGCCGGTGGTGCGCAGGCGCTTGAACGCATAGATGGATTCGCGCCCATCCTTGCCGCGCCCCTCCACCCAGCCTTCATACCCTGTCAAGGCGCGCTCGGTGGCGGTGTTGAGACCGGGTTTAGCGTTAACATGTTCCATCACACGATCTTTTTCCGGGTGGTCGATCAGGATGCCTTTCGCGGTCATGAGGTAGAGATACCCCGAGTTGCCCGGGCGGAGCGAGCCGATCTGGCGCAGGAAACCTGAACCCTGCAGGTCCACGCTGGCGACCAGCACCTGTTCCACTTCGCCGTCCGCATTGCGGATCGGCGCCGCGAAAATCACCACGTTCTTGTCCGACAGGCGGCTGAGGATCGGCTCCGAAATCACGCTCGCCCGGGTACGCATCACCCGCTCGAAATAGTCGACACCGGTGGCGTTCAGGCTGCGGCCCGGCGGGAATTCACGCAGGGTCACGACCATCTCGCCGGTGCGCGCCAGGGTGAGGAAGTTCAGGTAGTCGTTGCCCCACATGCGGGCCTGGACGTCGAGGTACTGCTGCATCAGCATGTTGTCGCGCAAGGCCGCCTGCGGCGTGTTCGCCGCCATCGCCTCGATCTGGCGCACGCGGTCGCTGATGCGGTCGTCCATGAAGGACACCGCCCCAGCCAGCATGGTGAACTGCTGGTTGCCGATCACCGCCTTCATGCCGCGTTCGGCCACGGACAGGGTCGACAGGGTAACCAACAGGGTCGTGACGAACACCAGCGCAGCGGCCACGCAAGCCAGACGGAACTTCAGGTTCGGTGCAGATACGCGTGAGCCAGGCTTAAGCATGGGATTTGCATCTGTTGGCTGATCGACAACCAAGTATTACACATTATTAGGTCGAGCGACCGAGAATACGCCTTTTGTGTGCAGCTTTTCGCTACTGTCGAGGCCGTCAGATTTCCGCTAGGATGGTGGATTGTTCAGTCCATGTCCTGATTACCACGAGAGTTCGCCATGAGTAAATACACCTTGCAGGTCAATGGCCAAGCCCAGGCCGTCGACGTCGAGCCGGATACGCCGCTGCTGTGGGCCTTGCGCGACACGCTGGGCCTGGTCGGCACCAAGTACGGCTGCGGCCTGGGCCAGTGCGGGGCCTGCACGGTGCACCTGGACGGCGTGCCGGCGCGCTCCTGCCTGACGCCGGTCTCGAGCGTCGGCAAGCAAAAGATCACCACCATCGAAGGCCTGGACGCGAAAGCCCGGCATCCCTTGCAGCTTGCCTGGCAAGAACTGGACGTGCCGCAATGCGGCTACTGCCAGTCCGGCCAGATCATGAGCGCCTGCGCCCTGCTCAAGCAGCATCCCAAGCCGAGCGACGCCCAGATCGACGAGGCCATGGCGGGCAACCTGTGCCGCTGCGCCACCTACACCCGCATCCGCGCCGGCATCCACCGCGCGGCCGAGATCGCAGCCACCGGAAACGGCAAGAAATGAGCGCGCCACTCTCTTCCTCGCGTCGCGGCTTCCTGCGCAACAGCGCCCTCGGCGGCGCCTTCCTGCTCGGCATGTCGGCCGAGGGCGTCCTGGCGGCCGCCGCCGGCGCCGCTCCGGCCGGTCCGGCCGCCCCGGACTTCGTGCCCAACGCCTTCATCCGCATCGCGCGCGACGGCCGCGTGACCCTGATCTCGAAGCAGCCGGAGATCGGCCAGGGCATCAAGACTTCGCTGCCCATGGTGATCGCCGAGGAACTCGACGTCGACTGGAAGGATGTGCGCATCGTCCAGGGCGACCTCGATCCGGCCTATGGCAGCCAGGGCGCGGGCGGCTCGACCTCGACCCCGACCAACTACAACGATTTCCGCCGTCTTGGCGCCACCGTGCGCGCCATGCTGGTCCAGGCCGCCAGCCAGGCCTGGAAGGCGCCGGCGGGCGAATGCGCGACCGCCGGCGGTTTCGTGGTGCACACGCCCACGAAACGCCGCCTGGGCTATGGCGCCCTGGCCGAGGCGGCCGGCAAGCTGCCGGTGCCCGCCGCCGACCAGGTGGTGCTGAAGGACCCGGCCGCTTTCAAGCTGCTGGGCAAGCGCATCGGCGGCGTCGACAATGCCGCCATCGTCAGCGGCAAGCCCCTGTTCGGCATCGACGTGCAGATTCCCGGCATGCTGTACGCCGTCTACGCCAAGTGCCCGGTATTCGGCGGCAAGGCGCTGCGCGCCAACCTGGACGCGATCCGCGCCATGCCGGGCGTCAAGGACGCCTTCATCGTCGAAGGCGCCGGCGTCCTGAACGCGCTGCGCCCGGGCGTGGCGATCGTCGCCAACTCGACCTGGAACGCCATGCGCGCCCGCCGCGCCCTGGAAGTGGAATGGGACGAAGGTCCGGGCGCCGGCCACAGCTGGGCCGATTTCACGGCCCAGGCGAAAGCCGCCGGCAGCAAGCCGGGCGCGCTGACCCAGCGCAAGGACGGCGACGTGGCGGCGGCGCTCAAGGGCGCGGCCAAGACCGTCGAGGCGGCCTACAGCTATCCCTTCATCTCGCACGCCAGCATGGAGCCGCAGAACTGCACCGCCTGGTTCAAGGAAGATGGTTCGCTGGAATTGTGGGCGCCGACCCAGAACCCGGGCGCCGGCCAGGCCCTGGTGACGAGCCTGTTCAATATTCCGAAAGAAAAGATCACGCTGCACATCATCCGCAGCGGCGGCGGTTTCGGCCGGCGCCTGAGCTCGGACTTCATCGTCGAAGCCACCGCCATCGCGCAAAAGGTGAAGGCCCCGGTCAAGCTGACCTGGACCCGCGAGGACGACCTGCAGCACGACCACTTCCGTCCGGGCGGCTTCCACTTCCTGCGCGGCGGCGTCGATGCGGCCGGCAAGGCGGTGGCCTGGCACAACCATTTTGTGACCTTCGCCAACCGCATCGAGCGCGACGGCCAGAGCGTGCTGCAGCCCGGCAGCGGCGGCAACCTGTCGGGCGACGAATTCCCGGGCCGCTGGCTGCCCAATGTCCAGCTCGAACAGACGGCCCTCGAATGCCGCGTGCCGATGGGCCCGTGGCGCGCGCCGGGCAGCTGCGTGTTCGCCTGGGTCTTCCACAGCTTCATCGACGAGCTGGCTCATGCGGGCGGCCGCGATCCGCTCGAGTTCCGCCTGGAACTGCTGGGCGACAAGGACGTGGTGCCGGGCACCGGCGAGCGCGGCCAGCCCTACAGCGTGGCGCGCATGAAGTCCGTGCTCATGACCGCTGCGGACAAGGCCGGCTGGGGCAAGAAGAAGTTCCCGCGCGGCCAGGGCCAGGGCATCGCCTTCCACTTCAGCCACCGCGGCTACGTGGCCCAGGTGGCCGAGGTCACGGTCTCGCGCGACGGCAAGCTGAAGGTCGACCGGGTGGTGGTGGCGACCGACATCGGCGCCCAGATCGTCAACCTGTCGGGCGCGGAAAACCAGGTCGAGGGTTCGGTGATCGACGGCCTGTCGACCCTGATGTTCCCGGAGCTGAACATCGACAAGGGCCGCATCGTGCAAAGCAACTTCCACGATTACCAGCTGCTGCGCATGCCGGATGCGCCCGCCAAGATCGAAGTGCACTTCGTCAAGTCGGATTATCCGGTGACGGGCCTGGGCGAGCCCGCCCTGCCGCCGCTGGCCCCGGCGGTATGCAATGCGATCTTCGCGGCGACCGGCAAGCGCGTGCGCGAGCTGCCGCTGTCGAAGACCGACCTCAGCTGGACCTGAGTCCGCTTGCTTCGTTCCGGCGCGCCGCCGCGTGCGCCGGATCGTTGTCCTTGGCGCCGTGCTGTTCGAGGATGGCGGCGGCCTGTTCCAGGCGCGCCGGGTCGTCGGCGCTCACGGTGATCACGCACTTGCCGATCTCCAGGCCGGGCGTGTAGACGTCCTTGTAGTCGGTGCCGCCCTTCACGGCGGGCGAATCGCCGACGGTGAAATTGGCCTCCGAGGGCCCGGCTTCGTCGCCGGTATGGCTGATCTCGATGCTGTCCCGGTCGAATCCGGCGTCGAGCAGCGCCTTGCGGGCGCGCTCGGCGTCCTCGATCTCTTCGATGACTCGTACGATCTGGGTATCCATGGCTGCTCCGTTTGTCGATGGAACCACCGTAACAGAAACGCCCCCGCCGCGGCGCTCATTCCGCCGTCCGGTAGCTCCCTGCAGCCATTGAATGTTCCGTAACGAAAGAATGTCAGCCAGCCTGATCGGGAACGACCGCGGTCACCTCGATCTCGACCCGCGCCCGGTCTTCCATCAGCGCGCTCACTTGCACGGCGCTCATGGCCGGGAAGTGGCGTCCGATGGTGTCGCGGTAGGCCGCGCCCACGGCCGCGCCGGCGTCCAGGTATTCGCGCTTGTCGACCACGTACCAGGTCATGCGCACGATGTGCTCGGGCCCGGCGCCGGCTTCGCGCAGCACCGCCACGACATTCTCCAGCGCCTGGCGCGCCTGGCCGACGAAATCGTCGGTCTGGAAGCGCCCTTCGGCGTCCCAGCCGATCATGCCGCTCACAAAGACCTGGCGGCCGGATGCGGCGATACCGTTCGAATAGCCTTTCGGGCGCACCCAGCCCGCAGGCTGCAGGATCTCCATCATCATTTTTCCTTTTGCGCGGCAAGCAGTTCCCGCGCCACGATCAATAACTGCACTTCGCTCGCGCCCTCGTAGATGCGCAGGGCGCGGATCTCGCGGTACAGGCTTTCCACCATGCGCCCGCTCTGCACGCCCTGGCCGCCGAACAGCTGCACCGCCGCGTCGATCACGCGCTGGGCGGACTCGGTCGCGGTCAGCTTGGCCATCGCGGCTTCCTTCGTCACCTTGCGCCCCTGGTCGCGCATCCAGGCCGCGCGGTAGGTCAGCAGTGCAGAAGCATCGATGTCGGTCGCCATCTGGGCCAGTTTGGCCTGGGTCAGCTGGAAGTCGGCCAAGGTCTTGCCGAACATGGGCCGCGCCTGCACGTGGGCCAGCGCGTCGTCCAGCGCGCGCCGCGCAAAGCCCAGCGCGGCCGCCGCGACCGAGGTGCGGAATACGTCGAGGGTGGCCATGGCGATCTTGAAGCCCTGCCCTTCCTCGCCGACCAGGCGCGCAGCGGAAACACGGCAGCCTTCGAAGGACAGGCGCGCCAGCGGGTGCGGGGCGATCACGTCGATGCGCTCGGCGATCCGCAAGCCCGGCGCATCGGCGTCGACGATGAAGGCCGAGATGCCCTTGGCGCCGCGCCCGCCGTCGCCGCCGCCGTCGCCGGTACGCGCGAACACCACATAGAAGTCGGCGATGCCGCCGTTCGAGATCCAGGTCTTTTCGCCATCCAGCACCCAGTCGCCGCCGTCGCGGCGGGCCGCGCACTGCATGGCGGCCACGTCGGAACCGGCCTGGGGCTCGGACAGCGCGAACGCGGCGATCGCTTCGCCGCGCGCCACGCGCGGCAGGTATGCCGCCTTCTGTTCATCCGTGCCGAACAAGGAGATCGCGCCGCTGCCCAGGCCCTGCATGGCGAAGGCGAAATCAGCCAGGCCCGCATGGCGGCCCAGGGTTTCGCGGATCAGGCAGATGGCGCGGGTGTCGATGCTGTCCCGGGCGCCGCCGTGGGCGGTGCCGCCGACCGCATGGCGCAGCCAGCCGGCCTGGCCCAGCTGCTTCACCAAGTCGCGGCAGACACTGTCGACGTCGTGGCCGTGCGCACCATCGAGGTGGGCCGCGGCCCAGGCATCGAGTTCGCGCGCCAGCTCGCCGTGGCGGGGCTCGAAAAAGGGCCAGTCGAGATAGTCGAGGCGTTCCATCAATCCCCCTCGAACTGCGGCTGCTGCTTGGCCACGAAAGCGTGGTAAGCGCGGTGGAAATCGTTGGTGGCCATGCAGATCGCCTGCGCCTGGGCCTCGGCCTCGATGGCTTCGTCCACGCCCATGTTCCATTCCTGCTGCAGCATCTTCTTGGTCATGCCGTGGGCGAAGGTAGGACCATTCGCCAGCTTCGCGGCGAAGGCCTGGGCCTCGCCCAGCACCTGCTCCGGCTCGCACAGGCGGTTGAAGAAGCCCCAGCGCTCGCCCTCTTCACCGCCCAGCGCCCGGCCCGAATACAGCAGCTCGGCGGCGCGGCCCTGGCCGATCAGGCGCGGCAGCAGCGCGCAGGCGCCCATGTCGGCGCCGGCCAGGCCCACGCGGGTGAACAGGAAGGCCGTGCGGCTGCGTGCGGTGCCGTAGCGCAGGTCCGAGGCCAGGGCCAGGATCGCGCCGGCGCCGGCGCACACGCCGTCCACCGCCGCCACGATCGGCTGCGGGCAAGCGCGCATGGCCTTCACCAGGTCGCCCGTCATGCGCGTGAAGGCCAGCAGGCCCGGCATGTCCAGTTTGGTGAGCGGCCCGATGATCTCGTGCACGTCGCCGCCCGAGCAGAAGTTCTCGCCGGCGCCGGTGATCACCAGCGCCTTGACGTCGTCGGCATAGGCCAGCGCGCGGAACAGGTCGCGCAGCTCGGCATAGGACTCGAAGGTCAGCGGATTCTTGCGCCCGGGGCGGTTGAGCGTGATGGTGGCGACGCCGCCCTCCAGCGCGAACAGGAAGTGCTGCGCCTGGTGGCCTTTGAGGCTGGCGCGGCCGCCCGGCAGCCGGTGCGCTTCGCCCGGTAGATAGTGCATGGATGACTCCTGTGGATAAGGGTTTCAGCCTTCGAGAAGGCGCGCCGCCACCTGCTGCGGGCTCAGGCCGGCATTGGCCGCCTGCAGCGCGCGTTCGCGCTCCAGGTTGCGCTCCAGCTGCAGCTTGCCGGCGCGGTACTGGCGCGGCCACGCGGCGCCCGTGTAGCCGATGCGCGCGGCCTCCAGCAGGGTCCAGGCCGGGTTGGCCAGGTGCGGACGCGCCACCGCGCACAGGTCGGCGCGCCCGGCGGCGATGATGCTGTTGACGTGGTCGGCCTCGTAGATGGCGCCCACGGCGATGGTCGGGATGCCCGCCTCGTTGCGGATGCGATCCGAGAAGGGGGTCTGGAACATGCGCCCGAACACCGGCTTTTCCAGCTTGCTCACCTGGCCCGAGGAACAGTCGATCATGTCGGCGCCGGCCTGCTTGAACAGGCGCGCGATCTCGACCGCGTCGGAAGGCAGGATGCCGCCCTCGACCCAGTCGTGGGCCGAGACGCGCACGCTGATCGGCCGGTCCGGCGGCCAGGCGGCGCGCACGGCCGCGAACACTTCGAGCGGAAAGCGGCAGCGGTTCTTCAGGCTGCCGCCATAGGCGTCGCTGCGGCGGTTGGTCAGCGGCGAGATGAAGCTGGAGAGCAGGTAGCCGTGGGCGCAATGCAGCTCCAGCCAGTCGAAGCCCGCGTCCGCCGCGGCTTCGGTGGCGCGCACGAAGTCGCGCTTGATGCGCTCCAGGTCCTCGAGGGTGGCGGCGCGCGCGGTCTGCGACACCCCTTCGATGTACTGCTGGCTGGACGCCGCCACCAGCGGCCAGTTGCCCGATTCCAGCGGCAGGTCGATGCCGTCCCAGGCCGCCCGGGTCGAGCCCTTGGCGCCGGCATGGCCGAGCTGCACCCCGATCTTCGCGTCGGTGGAGCCGTGTACGAAGTCGACGATGCGCTTCCAGGCCGCCGTGTGCTGCGGCGTGTACAGGCCAGGGCAAGCCGGGGTGATGCGAGCGTCGGCCGAGACGCAGGTCATCTCGGCCATCACCAGCGCGGCGCCGCCCAGGGCGCGCGCGCCCAGGTGGGCCAGGTGGTAGTCGCCCACCGTCCCGTCCTCGGACGAGTACTGGGCCATCGGCGACACCACCACCCGGTTCTTGAGCAGCACCCCGCGTACTTTATACGGGGTGAACATGGGCGGCACCGGGGCTTGCGGCGGCGGCAAGCCGGCTTCCCGCGCGGCGCGTTCGGCGAACCAGCGCTCGAAGCCGGCCACGTAGGCAGGGTCGCGCAGGCGCAGGTTCTCGTGCGACAGGCGCTGGCTGCGCGTCAGCAGCGAGTAGGCGAACTGACCGGCCTCCATCGCGCTGTAGCGGGCCACGTTCTCGAACCATTCCATCGAGTTGCGCGCCGCGCTCTGCAGCTTGAGCACCTCGACCATGCGCAGGTCCTGGTAGCGGGCCAGGGCAGCATCCATGTCCCCGCCGTCCAGGGCGCCCGCCAGCTCGATCGCATCCTCCAGCGCCAGCTTGGTGCCCGAACCGATCGAGAAGTGCGCGGTGTGGGCGGCGTCGCCCATCAGCACCAGCGGCACCCGCCGCCCGTCCAGCTCCAGGCGGTGCACCCAGTTGCGGCAGGCCAGGCGCGGGAAGCGGATCCACATCGCCGAGCCGCGCAGATGGGCGGCGTTGGCCATCAGGGCGTGGCCGTCCAGGTGGCGCGCGAACAGGCGCTCGCAGAAGGCCAGCGCCTGCTGCTGCTCCATCTCTTCCAGTCCGGCCGCGCGCCAGGTCGATTCCAGGGTCTCGACGATGAAGGTCGAGGTCTCGCCGTCGTACTGGTAGGCGTGGGCCTGGAACCAGCCGTGCTCGGTTTCCTCGAAGGCGAAGGTGAAGGCGTCGAAGCGCTTGCGCGTGCCCAGCCACACGAAGCGGCACAGGCGCGGCTCGGCTTCGGGCTGGAACACCTCCGCGTGGCGCTGGCGGATGGCGCTGTTGACGCCGTCGCAGGCGACCACCAGGTCGGCCTGGTAGCGGCGCGCCAGCTCGGCCTCGTCGCGCACGTCCTGCTCGAACACCAGTTCCACGCCCAGGGCGCGGCAGCGTTCCTGCAGGATGTTCAGCAGGCGCTTGCGGGCGATGCCGCAGAATCCGTGGCCGCCCGAGGTGACGGTGCGGCCCTTGAAATGGACGTCGATCGCATCCCAGTGATTAAACGACTGCAGGATCTCGCGCGCGCTCGGCTCGTCCGCCTGGGCCAGGTGGCCCAGGGTCTGGTCGGAAAACACCACGCCCCAGCCGAAGGTGTCGCTGGGACGGTTGCGCTCGACGACGGTGAGGCGGTAGTCCGGATGACGCTTTTTGGCCAGCAGGGCGAAGTACAGGCCCGCCGGTCCGCCGCCCACGCACACGATGTTCATTCATGCTCCCCGTTCTGGTGTTGCGCGTATATTACATGCGCGGATAGTTGAAGTGTCAACCAAATGCCTCGCACCATTTCTGTGCGATAGAGACAATTCGCAAATATTTAGTACAATCCGGCAATGGCGGTGTCTTGCACTGTCCAGGTGCACACTGGCGCCGGCAACAACCTATCGAGCGAAGCGATGAAGATCTCCGACCGGATTGCGCATTCCCGCCCGCTGGCGACGACCGCGATGCATGGACGCGCCGACGCGCTGCGCCACGCCGGCGAACGGGTCATCGACCTGTCGATCGCGATTTCCCATTTCCCGGCGCCGGCGCCCGTGCGCGACGCCGTGCGCCAGGCCGTCGACGCCGACCGGCCCATGCCGTATTCCGACGTGCACGGCGCGCTCGCCATCCGCGAAGCGCTGAGCGCCAAGCTGCGGCGCGAAAACGGCTTCGACGCCGCGCCAGGCGAAATCATCGTCACCAACGGCGCCAAGCAAGCCTATTACCAGGCCCTGTACGCGATGACCGATCCGGGCGACAGCCTGGCCGTGTTCCGCCCCTACTGGCCCGCCTACCTGGCCAGCGCCCGGCTGCTCGGCTTGAAGCTGGTGGTGGCCGACCTGCCCGACACCCTGACGCCGGCCGTGCTGGACGCGCTCGGGCCGGTCAAGGTCCTGGTCATCAACAACCCGCACAACCCGAACGGCAAGGTGTATACCCGGCAGGAGCTGGAGCACGTGCGCGACTGGGCCCTGCGCACCGGCGCCCAGGTGATCGCCGACGAGAGCTACGAGCACCTGATCTTCGAAGGCGGCCATACCAGCCTGGCCAGCCTGTGCGACTGGCGCGAGCTGGGCGTGGTGACTCTGTTCTCGGCCTCGCAGAGCTACGCCATGATGGGCTGGCGGGTCGGCTTCGCGGTCGCGCCCCGTCCCCTGGTCGAGGCGATGCAGAACCTGCAGGGGCCGGTCACCGCCGCGGTGCCCTGGCTGTCGCAGCTGGCGGCCGTCGCCGCCTTCGAGAGCGGGACCCTGCACGCCCTGCTGGAAGACTACCGCGCGCGCCGCGACATGGTGGTGGGCCAGGTCGCCGGCGTGCCCTGGATGCGGATGGCGGCGCCCGCCTCCGGCCCCTACCTGTGGGCCGACGTGCGCGCCCTCACCCATGACACCATCGCCTTCGCGGAAGCCCTGCTGGAGCAGGAAAAGGTCGCGGTGATGCCCGGCGAGGCGCTGGGCGTGCCGGGCTTCATCCGCCTTGGCTACATCTCGGACGACGAGGCCACCCTCAGCGAAGGCGTAAGCCGCATCGTCGCCTTTGGCGAGCGCATGCTGGGCGAGAGCCCGCCCGACGGGCCGGGACGGCAATGAGTTCGCTGCTGGGCCGCTTCCGCCTGAACAGCCTGCGCAGCAGGCTGATGCTGCTGGTCGCGCTGGCGATCACGCCGATCGCGATCGTGACGGTGCTGGGCGGCCTGCGCGAGCGCGAAGCGGCGATCCGCGCCTCCGAGGACAACCTCAAGCGCCTGACCAGCCTGGCCGCCGCCAACGAGGCGCAATCGATCGAGCGCGCGCGCCAGATCCTGGTCGACCTGGTCAGCGTGCCCGACCTGATGGGCGATCCCGCGCGCTGCAACGCGCTGCTGGCCGATGTCCTGGACCGCAACGAGGGCTATGTCAACTTCGGCCTGATCCAGATGAACGGCGACGTCACCTGCAGCGCGGTGCCGATGCTGCACCCGGTGAACCTGGGCGACCGCCGCCACTTCAAGCGCGCCGTCTCGGAGCGGCGCTTCATCGCCGGCGACTACGTGTTCGGGCGCGTGATCCGCAAGCACACCATCAACCTGACCTACCCGGTGATCGACCGCCGCGGCCAGGTGGTGGCGGTGGTGTTCGCGGCCATGGACCTGGCCGGCCTGGACATGTTCGTCAACGACATCAACCTGCCGCCCGGCTCGATCCTGGAGACCGCCGATTCCAGCGGCCTCCTGATTTCGCGCCGGCCCGATCCTGAACGCTGGTTCGGCCAGAAGATCTCGCCGGCGCTGAGCGCCGCCATGCGCGGCCCGCACCAGCGCGCGGTGGTGGTGCGCGGCGAGGACGGCGTCGAGCGCCTGCATGCCTTCGCCCGCGTCGGCCCGCCCTCGCTGTCCGAATACACGGTGACCATCGGCGTGCCCACCGGGACCATCACCGAGGTGGCGCGCGAAGCCCAGCTGATGTCCCTGCTGGGCCTGGGCGCGACCACCCTGCTGGCCCTGCTGGCCGCCTGGCTGGCGGGCGACAAGCTGATCGTGCAGCGGGTGCGCAAGCTGATGACCACCGCGCGCCGCATCGCCGCCGGCGACCTGGACGCCCGCACCGGCATCGAATACGGCCGCGAGGAAATCGGCCGCCTGGCCGAGGCGCTCGACGAGATGGCCGAGACCCTGCAAAAGAAAGAGGCGGCGCGCAGCCTGGCCGAGCGCGAGCTGCGCGCCGCCGACCAGCGCAAGGACGAATTCCTGGCGATGCTGGCGCACGAGCTGCGCAACCCGCTGGCGCCGATCAGCACCGGCGCCCACCTGCTCAAGCTGCTCCACTCGGACAATGCCCAGATCACCCAGACCTGCGCCATCATCGCGCGCCAGGTCGAGCACATGACCAGCCTGGTGGACGACCTGCTCGACGTCTCGCGGGTCACGCGCGGCCTGGTGTCGCTGTCGACCCAGGTGCTGGACCTGCGCAACGTGGTCGACGACGCGGCCGAGCAGATCCGCCCGCTGATCACGGCGCGCCGCCACAAGGTGGTGCTCGAGCTGCCGGAGGGCCCGGCCAGCGTCAAGGGCGACCACAAGCGCCTGGTGCAGGTGGTCGCCAACCTGCTGGGCAACGCCACCAAGTACACCCCGGAGGGCGGCCACATCTCCCTGCAGCTCAAGGAAGAAGGCCAGGACTACTTGCTGAGCGTGACCGACGACGGTATCGGCATGGAGGCGGGCCTGGTGGCGCGCGTGTTCGACCTGTTCACCCAGGCCGAGCGCACGCCCGACCGCTCGCAGGGCGGACTGGGACTGGGCCTGGCCCTGGCCAAGAGCCTGGTCGAGCTGCATGGCGGCAGCGTGGGCGCGCGCAGCCCGGGCCTGGGCAAGGGCAGCACCTTCACCGTACGCCTGCCGCGCCATGCCCAGGCCGGCGCGCAGGCCGGGGTCCAGGCAGGGCCCGCGGCCGCCCCGCGGCCGGCCGATGCCCCACCCGCCGGATCGCTGCGCGTGCTGGTGGTGGACGACAACCTGGACGCCGCCCATACCCTCAATCTCTTCCTCGCCGCCGCCGGGCACGAAGTGGAGATCGCCTATTGCGCCGAAGACGCGCTCGAAGTGGCCAAGGTCTTCTCGCCCCAGGTCTGCCTGCTCGACATCGGCCTGCCGGACATGGACGGCAACGAACTGGCCCGGCGCCTGCGCCGCCTGCCCCAGACCACGGCGTCCACCCTGGTGGCGGCCACCGGCTACGGGCGCCAGCAGGACCGCGACGCCGCGCGCCAGGCGGGCTTCGACCATTACATGGTCAAGCCGGTCAACACGGTCGAGCTGAGCGAGCTGCTGGCCCAGGTGGCGGCGCGCACCGAGCAGGCCTGAGGCCGCCTCCTGCGCTTGCCCTGATGACCTGCCGCTTACCTGTCGGCATTTTTTACAAAAAACAAGATGTAACACCTATTCTTCTCGGATAGATCTCGTCCGTGAACCACGAAGATTGATCAAAATCAAGGAGATGGGTCTGGGCGTCAGGTAGGTGGCATGGGGCTTGCTATGTACATACATGGCAAGCCCCCCAAACGCCTACCAAAGGACGCTCCATGAAAAACCGCATCGCCTTCCTGCTCGCCGGCGCAGCCCTCAGCTGCGGCGCCCACGCCGCTCCCGCGACAGCGCTTCCACCCGGTCCTGCATACCTGAAGTACTCGGGCCAGGAGCAGATTGCCATCAACGGCGCCAGCACCTGGACCGACGGGAAGGAGATCAATTGGGGCGTCTTCATCATGACGACCATGGAAGAAGGCAGCGTTAACACGCCGCACGACCAAATCGACCCGACCGGCGACATCTTCTTCGTCAACGGCTTGAGCGGGGGCCAGGTGACTGGCATGTTCTACGGGATCGAACGCGGCACGCCCTCGGCCACCAATCCCTTCCCGGCCACCCGGGGCTACATGGACCTGTACTGGCGCGACCTGTCGACCATGAGCAAGACCACGCTGGCCGCCAGCGTCACCGGGGTGCGCTGCGGGTACAGCTGCGCCAACGGCTATACCCAGGGCACCTTCCTCGCCCGCCTGTTCTTCGACACCGGCATGGATGTCGGCAACCCGCTCAACACCATCGTCGGCACTACCGTCCCGAGCAGCAATGGTTTCTCGGGCCAGGCCGATTCCTACGCCTCGGTCGACATGTCGGCGCAAGGGCTGTGGAGCTACCACCTGAATTCGAATTACTTCCACACCGCGCTCGGTGCGCGCGACCTGCGCTTCAAGAACAGCTACAACTACAACCGCCGCTGGAACGGCGGCACGGATGTCCTGGGCGCGCGCGTGGACGATCCGGGCCAGGCCTATGTATTGCCGGAACCGGGGGCGCTGCCGCTGATGGGCCTGGCCCTGCTGGGCATGGGCGCGGCGCTGCGCCGCCAGCGCGGCTGAGCGCGGGCGCCGGCCGGCGCCTGCTACTCAAACGCCCAGGCACACGCGCGCAAGGTTACTTCGCGAACGGTCCGATCCATATCCCCGGCGTAGCATCGCCGGGAATTCATCAGATCCGGACCTTGCCATGCTCATCGATTCCCCCGGCGACATCACCACCGCCCTTGCCGACCCGCCCGCCGCCGCGCGCGCCGCCGGCCTGCGCTACGTACACGACGACAAGCCCGGCATCCGGCGCGAGCCGCGCGCCGACGGCTTCCGCTACCTCGACGCCAAGGGCGAGCCGGTCGAGGACGAGGCAACCCTGGCGCGCATCAAGTCGCTGGTCATCCCGCCGGCCTGGACCGAGGTCTGGATCTGTCCGCAAGCCAACGGCCACCTGCAGGCCACCGGCCGCGACGCCAAGGGACGCAAGCAATACCGCTACCACCCGAAGTGGCGCGCGACCCGCGACGAGGTCAAGTACGAGCGCATGCTCAAGTTCGGCCAGGCCCTGCCCGCCATCCGCGCCGAGGTCGACCGCGCCCTCGGCCTGCCGGGCTTGCCGCGCGAAAAAGTGCTGGCCACCATCGTCTACCTGCTCGAAGCGACCATGATGCGCGTTGGAAACGAGGAATACGCGCGCACCAACAAGTCCTTCGGCCTGACCACCCTGCGCAACCGCCACGTGAAGGTGGACGGCAGCGAAGTCGAGTTCCGCTTCCGCGGCAAGAGCGGGGTCTATCACAAGGTCAAGGTGCAGGACCGGCGCCTGGCGCGCATCATCGCGCGCGCCCGCGACCTGCCTGGACAGGAATTGTTCCAGTACGTGGACGACGAAGGCGAAACCCACAGCATCGATTCCAGCGACGTCAACGACTACCTGCGCAACATCACCGGCGAGGAATACACGGCCAAGGATTTCCGCACCTGGTCGGGCACGGTGCTGGCGGCGCTGGCGCTGCAGGAGTTCGAGAAGTTCGACTCCGAAGCCCAGGCCAAGAAGAACATCGTGCGCGCCATCGAATCGGTGGCGGAAAAGCTCGGCAATACGCCCTCGATCTGCCGCAAGTGCTATGTCCACCCGGCCGTGCTGGACGCCTACCTCGAGGGCACGGTGCTGGAAGTGCTGCGCGAACGCACCGAGCAGGAGCTGAGCGAGGACCTGCACGCGCTGCAGCCGGAGGAAGCGGCGGTGGTGGCCATGCTGCAGCAGCGCCTGCGCCATGAGCAGGAAGAAGAACAGAAGCGCGCCGCGGCCCCGAAGCCGCCGGCCAAACGGTCCCGCAACACCAACGCGCGAAAGGAACAGCATGCCTGACACCACCCAGCCATGGACGATCGAACAGGTCGCCCGCTTCGAGCACCAGGTCACCGGCGTCTCCGTCTCGGAAGACGGCCGCATCTTCGTCAACTTCCCGCGCTGGACCGAGGACAGCGCCGTCTCGGTGGCGGAACTGAACAAGGACGGCACCCTGCGTCCCTACCCCGACGGCCGCTGGAACGCCTGGCGCAACGCGCGCAAGGACGAGCTGGCGCCGGAAGAACACTGGGTATGCGTGCAGAGCGTGGTCGCGGACGGGCGCGGCAGCCTGTGGGTGCTGGACCCGGCGGCGCCGGCCCAGGCCCACCTGGTGGCGGGCGGCGCCAAGCTGGTGCGCATCGAACTGGCGAGCGACAAGGCGGTCCAGACCATCGCTTTCGGCGAGGACGCGGCGCCCCAGGGCTCCTACCTGAACGACGTGCGCTTCTCGAACGACGGCCGGCATGCCTTCATCACCGATTCGGGCGTGGTGGGCGCGATCCTGGTGGTCGAGATCGCCAGCGGCAAGACGGTGCGCCTGCTCGACGGCCATCCGTCGACCCAGATGAAGAAGGGCCTGAACGTCAGCGCCGACGGCAAAGAGCTGCGCCGCCCGGACGGGCGCGGGGTGGAATTCTCGGCCGACGGCATCGCCCTGTCCGACGACGGCGCCTGGCTGTACTGGCAGGCAATCAAGGGCGACACGCTGTACCGGATTCCCACCGCGGTCCTGACCGGCGAGGGCATGCACGGCGCGGACGTGGGCGGCAAGGTCGAGGACTACGGGCGCAACGGGGTCTCGGACGGCCTGTTGATCCCGCGCGGGACCAACGAGATGCTGCTGTCCGCCGTCGAAGAAGATGCCGTGAAGCTGCGCGACCTCGGCCAGGGACCGGGCGGGCAAGCGCGCATCGTGGTGCAGGACGCGCGCCTGCGCTGGCCCGATACCTTCACCCAGGGGCCGGACGGCGCGCTCTACGTGACCACCTCGCACATCCAGGACTCGGCTTTCTTCAAGCCGGACGCACCACCCGCCCTGCCGACCGAGCTGTGGCGGCTGGCGCCGCCGGCAAGCACCTCGGGCTGAAGCGAATCAGGCCTGCCTGCCCTGGATTTCCTGGGACGCGATCTCGGCCAGGTCGCGCAGCGCCTGCAGCTCGGCCGCGCGCAGCCTGCGCGGCTCGCGGTCGATCACGCACAGGGTTCCCATCGGCAAGCCGTCGCGGTCGCGCACCGGCACGCCCGCATAGAAACGGATATGCGGCTGGGCCAGCACCAGGGGATTCTCGCGGAAGCGTTCGTCCGCCGTCGCGTCTTCGACGGTGAACGGTCCGTCGTGGAGGATGGCGTGGGAGCAGAAGGCCCATTCGCGCGGGGTCTGGCGGGCCTCCAGCCCCACCCTGGCCTTGAACCACTGCCGCTTCGCGGTCAGCAGCGAGACCAGGGCGATCGGCGAATCCGTGACGATCGCGGCAAGGCGCGCGATGCGGTCGAAGCGTTCTTCCTCCGCGCTGTCGATCAAGCCGGTGCCGGCCAGGGCCAGCAGGCGCCGCGCCTCGCCCGGACCGGTGGGAAAGGCTTCGCCTCCCTGCAGCAGGAATTCCGGCTCCACGGCTGCGAGCGGCTGCTCCACGCCGAGCAGCGCCGAGGCCGGGCCCGCCCTGGCCAGCAGCGCCTCGATCGCGCTGCGGCGGGTGCGGCGGTGGCCGCCGGGAGTCTTCCAGGAGGCGATGGCGCCGCTCTCCATCCATAGCTGGACGGTGCTGGTGGCTACCCCAAGCATCTGGGCGGCGGCAGTCGTGGTGAGGACCGGGTCCTCGTCGGTCGGGATGTTCTGCATGATTGGGCCTGCGTGACTGTTCAGTATAGCCGATTTGACGATACGGCTGAGCTTGCCCTCCGTGAGCGCCTTAGCTGATGTAAATATCACTCAAATTCATCAAATTACATTGCCATGTGGAAATGATCAATGCATAATTGACGCGTTTCATCAAATGACCCAATCCTCGTCATTCCCCTGAACACCCCCATTATCATGACTTTCTTTCAACATCGGAGTCTCGCCACCCGGCTGTACTCCGCGTTCGCCCTGATCCTCTCCGTCACCCTGATGCTGGCGGCCTTCGCCATCACGCGCGTGAACAGCATCGAAGGCGCCCTTCAGGCCGCCGATGCGGTCCGCAACGCCGAGCTCGAGCCCCTGTATGCGGCGCGCGAGGCGCTCGCCCAGACCGGCATGGCGGCCCGCAACGCCTACATCTTCAAGGACGACGCCGCGGCGCAGCAGGAACTGGCGCTGGTCGACGCGCGCAAGGCCGATTACCTGGCCGCGCTGGCGCGCCTCGATCCCCTCCTCAAGGACGACGCGCAATACGCGAAGGTCAAGACCGGCATGCTGGCCATGGCCGGCGCGCTGGAGCGCCCGCGCGCCTACCGCGCCGCGCAGGACATGGAGGGCTACGGCCGCTTCCTGGCGGAGGAATGCAATCCCCTGCGCCGCCAGATCGTGGCCGACATCGGCGACCTGCTCGCCAAGCTGCAGGCGCGCACGGCGGCGGCCAGCACGGCCGCCAATGCCGAGGCGGCCCAGACGCGCGGCCTGATCACGGCCGCCAGCGCCCTGGCGGTCCTCCTGTGCATCGTGGTCGGCCTGGCGCTGACGCGCAGCTTGCTCGGGCAGCTGGGCGGCGAGCCGGCCTACGCCGCCGGAGTGGCCCGCGCCATCGCGGGCGGCGAGCTGCACCGCCCCGTCGACACGGCGCGCGCCGGTCCGTCCAGCCTGCTGTTCGCGATGAGCGCCATGCGCGACGGCCTGAGCGGCATCGTCGCCCGGGTGCGGGCCGGCACCGACGCCATCGAGGCAGCGTCGTCGGAAATCGCCTCCGGCAACCTGGAGCTGTCGAAGCGCACTGAGCTCCAGGCCGAGGCCCTGGCCCAGGTGGCCAGCTCGATGACCCAGCTGATCGGCTCGGTGCGCCAGAACGCCGCCGACGCGGCCCAGGCCAGCGCGCTGGCGGAGAACGCCTCGACGATGTCGGTCCAGGGTGGCGCCGCGGTCGGCCAGGTGGTCGAGACCATGCACCTGATCGAGGCCTCGTCGCGCAAGATCGTCGACATCATCGCCGTGATCGACGGCATCGCCTTCCAGACCAACATCCTGGCCCTGAACGCGGCGGTCGAAGCCGCCCGCGCCGGCGAGCAGGGTCGCGGCTTCGCCGTGGTCGCCAGCGAAGTGCGCAACCTGGCGCACCGCTCGGCCGCCGCCGCGAAGGAGGTCAAGGCGCTGATCGAGGATTCGGTGGCCAAGGTCGGCGCCGGCACGGCGCTGGTCGGCGAAGCCGGCGACACGATCCGCAAGGTGGTCGATGGCGTGCACCGGGTCAGCGACATCATGGGCGGCATCACGGCCGCGTCGGAAGCCCAGCGCGCCGACATCGAGCGCGTCGACGGGGCCATCGCGCGCCTCGACGACATGACGCTCAAGAACGCCTCGCTGGTCGAGGAAGCCGCCGCCGCGGCGCAGTCGCTGCGCACCCAGGCGGCCGAGCTGGCGGCGGTCGTGCATACCTTCCAGCTCGAGGATGCGGGCAATGCGCCGCGCCGCGTGCTCGGCCTGGGCGGCTAGATCGCCTCGGTCCGCCGCGCTCCCGCTGCGACCAGGGTCAAGCCGCACTCACAGCGTCCGGACGTCCCGGTTCACTTTTCCGGGTGGTCGAACACCTGCCGCAGGTAAGCGATGAAGGTCGCATCGGTACATTGCGATTTCCCCGGCTCATCGGAAAGCTTGGCCACCGCCTGGCCATTGCAGCGCACCAGCTTCATCACGATGTTGATTGCCGGATATGGCGTGTCGTTGGTGAGCTTGGTGCCGATGCCGAAGCCGGTCATCACGCGGTCGGCGAAGTGCCGGTACAGGTGCAGGGCCTTGGGCACCGTGAGCGCATCTGAGAACACCAGGCGCTTGGTGCGCGCGTCGATGCGCAGCCGGGCGTAGTGCGCCAGCGCCTTCTCGCCCCAGGCGACCGGGTCGCCGGAGTCGTGGCGCAGGCCGTCGAACAGCTTGGCGAAGTACAGGTCGAAGTCGCTGAGGAAGGCGTCCATCCCGACCACGTCGGTCAGCGCCGTACCCAGGTCGCCCCGGTATTCCTGCACCCAGTCCTCCAGCGCCATCTTCTGGAAGTCGCGCAGGCGCACGCCGAAGGCCTGGTGGGCCTGCAGGTATTCGTGGGCCATGGTCCCGATCGGCACCAGGTTGTACTTGCGCGCCAGGTAGACGTTCGAGGTGCCCTTGAAATACTGCGGCAGCTCGCGCGCCAGGGTCGCCACCACTTCGTCGTGCCACTCGCCGGAGAAACGGCGGCGCACGCCGAAGTCGAAGAACTCGAAGGGATTGGCGCGCGCCGGCTCCTGGCCGAAGGCGCGGAACTCGTCGATCTTCTGCTGCAGCCTGAGCCGCGCTTCCGTCACGGCCGCCTGCTGGTCGAAGCGCCGGAAGTACAGCTCGTTGACGATGTAGAGCACGAAGATCTCGAAGCCCATCACGTGCACGATCGGCCCGCTGGCGCGGATGCGCAGGTGCGGACCGTCGGTCTCGACGTGGATGAACTTGCGCTGGAAGCGGAACAGGGTCAGGAAGTCGGCGAAGTCGCTCTTGATGAAGCGCAGCGAGCGCAGGTACTCCACCTCCTCCTCGCTGAACATCATCGAGCACAGGTGATCGAGCTCGGCCTCGACCTCGTCCTTCAGCTCGGCCAGCGGATAGGCCGGCTCGTTGCGGCAGCGGAACTCGTATTCGCCGTGGGCGCCGGGGTGGCTGTGCAGCAGCGCCTGCCACATCGTGAATTTGTACAGGTCTGTTTCGAGCAGGCTGCGGACGACATGCATGAAAGGGACTCCGGTCAGGCGGTGGCGGATTGCTTGCCGCGGCTGCGGCGCTTGGGCGCCAGCATGGTGCCGGTGCAGCCGGGCGTGCCGCAGCGGCAGGCGAACTGCTTCTTGAGCTTGGCCGTGTGCGGCTCGTCGTAGATCAGCGCGTAGTTGTAGTTCAGCTCTTCGCCGGCCTCGATGTCGCGCATGGCGTGGATATACACCCGCCCCTCGTCTTCGAAGGCTTCGCAATTCGGCGTGCAGGCGTGGTTGATCCAGCGCGCGTCGTTGCCGCGCCGGCCGCCGTCGATCACCCGGCCGTCCGCCAGGCTGAAATAAAAGGTGTGGTTGACCGGGCCACCAGCCTCGGCGGCGCGCTCGGTCGCCTCATCCCAGGTGATGCGCTCGCCGCGGTATTCGATGATGCGCTCGCCGGCCGCGATCGGCTTGAGGGCGAACACGCCGTTGCCGTGGACGGGAGACTTGCGTACTTCATAGACCGGATCGGCCTTGGTGGATCGCTTCTTGGTGGTCATCGATAGGCTGCCGGTAGAGATTGCGGCGCCCGCAGGCGCCGCAACAAGTTGTCAAAACGTCGAAGGCATTATGAAGCCAATCGTCCCGTGCGTGCCACACGCACGGGACAGGCGCGCATCAGTTTCCGCAGTCCTCTTCGCGATACTCCATGCCGGTCTGCTGCTGGGCCGCGCCGCGGCCGGCTTCCTCCTTGCGCAGCTCGACGCGGCGGATCTTGCCGGAGATGGTCTTGGGCAGTTCGCGGAATTCGATGCGGCGGATGCGCTTGTAGGGCGCCAGGCGTTCGCGGGTGAAGGCGAACAGCGCGGCGGCCAGCTCGCGGCTCGGGACCACGCCCTGGCGCAGGGTGACGAAGGCCTTGGGCACCGACAGGCGCACGGGATCGGGACTCGGGACGATGGCCGCCTCCAGCACGCTCTCGTGTTCGATCAGCACGCTCTCCAGCTCGAAGGGGCTGATGCGGTAGTCCGAGGACTTGAACACGTCGTCGTTGCGACCCACGTAGAAATAGTAGCCGTCGGCGTCGACGGTGGCGGTGTCGCCCGTGTGGTAGTAGCCGGCCCGCATCACGTCCGCCGTCTTGGCCTCGTCGCCCTCGTAGCACAGCATCAGGCCGATGGGTGCGGCGTCCAGCTTCACCGAGATCTCGCCCTCTTGCGCCGGCTGGTCGTCGATGTCGAGCAGCGCCACCTGGTAGCCCGGCAGCGGGCGGCCCATCGAACCCGGCTTGATCGGCTGGCCGGGCGAATTGCCGATCTGGCAGGTGGTCTCGGACTGGCCGAAGCCGTCGCGGATGCGGATGCCCCAGGCGCGCTCGACCTGCTCGATGACTTCCGGATTGAGCGGCTCGCCCGCGCCCACCAGCTCGCGCAGCGGCGGCTTCCAGGCCGCCAGGTCTTCCTTGATCATCATGCGCCACACGGTGGGCGGCGCGCACAGCGAGGTGACGCCGCAGCGCACGATGGTGTCCAGCGAGGCCTTGGCCGAGAAACGCTCGTAGTTGTAGACGAATACGGTGGCGCCGGCGTTCCAGGGCGCGAAGAAGCAGCTCCAGGCGTGCTTGGCCCAGCCCGGCGAAGAGATGTTCCAGTGGACGTCGCCCGGCTGCAGGCCGATCCAGTACATGGTCGACAGGTGGCCCACCGGATAGCTCTGGTGGCTGTGCAGCACCAGCTTGGGCTTGGCCGTGGTGCCGGAGGTGAAGTACAGCAGCAGCGGGTCGGTGGCCCGGGTCTCGCCTTCGGGCGTGAACACGGACAGCACCGAGCGGCTGTCCTCGAAGTCGCGCCAGCCTTCCAGCGCGCCGCCGACGGCGATGCGGGTGTAGTTGCCCTCCAGGCCGTCGAACTTGTGGGCCTCGGACGCCTGGGCGACCACGTGGCTGACGCGGCCGCGCTCCAGGCGGTCGGCCAGGTCGGCGCCCGAGACCAGCATCGTGGTCGGCACCAGCACGGCGCCGAGCTTGATCCCGGCCAGCATGATTTCCCACAGCTCGACCCGGTTGGGCAGCATCAGCAGCACGCGGTCGCCGCGCCGCACGCCGCACAGGCGCAGGTACTCGGCCACCTGGTTCGAGCGCGCGGCCATGTCGGCGAAGGAGATCTTCTGCTCGCTGCCGTCTTCCTCGACCACCCACAGCGCCGGCGTGTGGTTGTCCCTGGCCTGGTGGTCGAAGTAGTCGAGCGCCCAGTTGAAGCTGTCGAGCTGGGGCCGCTGGTAGCCGCGGTAGGCGGTCTCGTAGTCGCTGCGGTGCTGCTGGAGGAAATCGCGCGCCTGCACGAAGCGCTGGGTTGGCGTCATGGTGTCTCCTGGTCACTGGCGTTGGACTGCAGGGCATGCTCGCGGGCGCTGCCCTTTCTTGACCATTTTGCCATTGTTTCGGCGGGTGTGGGGTGATGACTCTCGGCAGTACGGCTGAGGACGCTTCTTTGGCCTGCTGCGTCAATACGTCGCCCCCGGGACTCGGCGTCCTCCTCGGCCGGGACGACGGTGTTGAAGCTGGCGACTAGCGGCCAGGCCGCCGGCATTAGTCGCGCTTGAGCACCGTGACGCGCATCTCGTCGCGCGGCTCCATCATGTCGATCACGCGGCAGTCGCCGCACATGCGCAGGCGGTCGAGGTTGGCCGAGAAGGCCGGGTGCGCGGCCAGGCGGCCAAGCATGTTCTCGACCATTTGCAGGGTCCCGAAAGGCTTGCTGCAGCGGATGCAGTGGAAAGGCTGGGACTCGTTGAGCACCACCGCCTGCATGCGGGTCTCGCCGAAGCGCATGCGCGGCACCAGGGTGATCGCGTTTTCCGGGCAGGTGCTGGCGCACAGCCCGCATTGCACGCAGTTCTTCTCGATGAAGCGCAGCTGCGGTAGGCCCTGCCCGTCCTGCAGGGCCGAGGCCGGGCAGGCGCCGACGCAGGACATGCACAGGCTGCAGGCCTGGCGGTCGACCGCGACCGCGCCGAAGGGCGCTCCCGGCGGCAGCGGCACGATATCCGCTTGCAGCGGCGCGTGGCGGTGCAGGTGCTCGAGCGCGTAGTCGAGGGTGTTGCGCTTGTCGGCCGCCAGGTGGAACACGGCCGGCTCGCGCGGGGCCTCGCCGCGCGGCGCGTGGCGCAGCGCCAGCGCCAGCTCGTCCGGCGCGTCGATGCGCAGCAGCTGGAAGTGCGGGCCGGCATAGCCCAGTCCGTCCACCACCGCCTGCGCCACCGCCATTTGCTGGTCGAGCGCTGCCACGTATTGCGGCGCATGCTCGCCGGTCATCAGCACCGCCACGCCTGAAGCGCCATAGGCCAGCGCCGCCAGCCAGACGTCGATGCCGGTGGCGGCCGCATGGTGCAGGCGCAAGCCCAGGATGCGGCCGGGCGCCTCGGCACCGAGTTGCGCCAGCAGCGCCTCGCCCCGTCCTCCGTCATGGAGCAGCAGCACCGGCTCCTCGCCTCCCGCCTCGCGGAAGGCGCGCAGGGCCGCCTGGATGCGCTTGCCGGTCAGCTGGGCCGGCGGATAGGCATAGGTGATCGCGCCGGTCGGGCACACCGTGCTGCAGGCCCCGCAGCCCGCGCACAGGTAAGGGTTGACCTTGATCTTGTCGCCATCCCCGACGATGGCCTGGGCCGAGCAGATGTCGACGCAGGCGTTGCAGCCCTGGCGGCCGTTGCGGCTGTGCGCGCACACCCGTTCCTTGTAGTTGAAGTATTTGGGCTTTTCGAAATCGCCCACCATGTCCAGCAGCTCGCCCGCCGCGGCGGCGCGTGCGCTTTCATCCTCGCCCGGCGCGTAATAGCCGTGCGGGCGCTGGTGGCTGGGGATCAGGCGCGCCGGGCACAGGTCGAGCACCAGGTCGAAGGTCCCCTTGCCCACCGGCTGCCCGGCCGCCTGCCAGCGCGCCTCGAAGGCGCCGAGCCAGCCGGCCACGGCGACGGTGCGCGCCACGTGCACCGGGTAGGCCGGCGCCGCGCCCGGCGACGGTTCGTCGAGCACGATGGCGGTCACCGGCAAGGCGGCGGCCAGCCGGTCGGCCCAGGGCAAGGCCTGGGCGGCGGTTCCCACCACCAGCACGCGGCCGGCCGAGCGGTAGTCGACCGTGATCGCGGGCTCGAAGGCGGGAAAGGCGTCGAGGGCCGCGTGCGCGGCCTGGCGCGCCAGCACATCTCGCTGGTTGCGCACGGGGTCGGCGGAGGCCCCGTCGTTGAGTCGAATATTCATGCGTTCCCTTGTGCGTTCTCTTGTGGAATCCCTGATTGCTCCGGCGGCGACTGCTGCAGTTCCGGCACGGCTTGGCCGCCGTCGTCGCTTGCCTCTTCGTCCTGCTCTTCGTCATCGAGCACGCGCGCCAGCGCGCTGTCCGCGTGACGCAACTCGGCGAGCATGTCGGCCGCCAGCGGCGAGGCTTTGTTGTAATCGTCGATGTAGATGTCGAGGCCGTCCATCGCCTTGAAGTGCGGGTCGGAGAACAGCTTCTTGAGCGCCAGGCGCTGCACCGCCTTGTCGACGCCCTGGGCCACGAAGCCGGAATAGTCGGACTCGAAGCTGAGGGTGGCGACGTCTTCCAGCGTCGGCAAGCGCCTCGCCGTCTCCGCTTGTGCGCCCGGAGCCGCATCCACTGCTTGCGGCAGGGAGGGAGCGGGCGGCGGGGCAGGAGCCGGCGCTGCGGGTTCGCCCCCCGTCGATTTCAGCCGCGACCAGCGGCGCAGGAAGCCTTCTTCGGCCATGGGCTTGCCGCTCATCCGTGCTGCCGTCCCTTGCGCGGGCGCGGCGTGTAGTTCTTGCGCAGGTAGTCGGCGAGCCAGGCGTAGATCTCGGCCGGCATGGTCACGCCGTCGGCATCCTCGCCGGAGTCGAACATGCGCGTGCCCTCCATGTAGCTGACCGAGGCGCGCACCGGGATGGCCTTGCCCTCCTCCATGCGCCACAGCACGAACACCTTGGACTCGGGCGCCATGCAATTCTCGTAGTAGCCGTCGTTCTCGTCGGTGTACAGCTCCAGTTCCAGCCCCGAGACCAGGTAGTAGTCGCGGTCCGGGCTTTCGCTCAGCACCTGCAGGCGCGGCAGGTCGCCGCGGTCCGGCACCACGCCGACCGCCGCCCAGGCATCGTCGGCCCAGCGGTGCTGCGGCGCGCGGCGCTGCATGATGATCGCGATCGGCATGCTTCCCATTTTCATGACCGGCGGGCCTCCTTCATTTCTTGTTTGCCGTCTCCGGCGTGCTCTTCCTGTCGAGGGCGGGCGCGGTGCCGGCCGGGACCGGCTTCGAGGGCGCCTTCTTGACGTCGGTGCTGGGTGCGGCGGTGCCCAGCTTTTCGCTCTTGACCGGAACGTTGGCGGCCTGCAGCGCCTGCGGG
>NZ_JAGKSG010000110.1:0-428 GCF_018119385.1 Massilia sp. AB1
GCCGGAACAACTGCTTCTTCGTCACCGCGCCCCGGCCGGTGATGAAATCGTGTGTTTGCCCGGTGCGGTCGCGGGCAACGAGGACGCAAACGTGCTCGTGCGAGATGCCGCGCGTGGAGGCCACCCCACCGCGCCGGCGCGCCGGGCGGTTCAGCTGGCGCGAGCCCTTTTGCGATTCGAGCAGGAACAGCTCGTCGGCTTCGGCAATGCCGTTCAGGCGCTGCGGCCTGTCGTGTTTGGCAAGCTCCAGGAAGCGGTGACGCCAGCGAAAGCTCGTGTTCCGGTGCACGCCGACTGCCTTGGCCGCCGCGCGGACGCTGTTGGCGTCCAGCATCTTGTCGAGGTAATCGAGCCATTTGGCGCGATGGCGCAGGCGCGACAGCGGCGTGCCGCTCAGGGCAGTAAAGGTCTTGCCGCACGCGCGGCAT